>JAKLPW010000522.1 GCA_022013675.1 Anaerolineae bacterium
CCAGCCAAACGAATTGCGGCGGGCTGTGCTGGGGACCTTGCGTGAGTGGTGGGCGCCGCAGCTCCATAATCACTCCCGGTTACAGGATCGCGAGTATCAAGCATACGCCGTCCTCACGAGGTGTCGAGCCCTCTATACCCTACAACATGGCACCGTCGTCTCGAAGGTGGTCGCGGCCAAGTGGGGCCAGCAGAATCTTGGTGAACGGTGGGCGGCGTTGATCGAACGAGCGCTGGTGTGGGAACACGGTGACACACAGCCTGATGAGATGAGCGAGACGCTAGGTTTCATGCGCCACACGCTTGAACGCACTGAGCAGTTTGAGAAACCCTCTGAAGCACACGGCTGTGGTTCTTTCCATAATCATCCATAAGGAGAGAGTGAAAGTGAAGCACGATACGCTCGCAAAGCTACCCAAACGTATGTCAGTAGGCAGGAAGGCCGTGCGCCTCTGGCCATTGATCGTCGGCCTCATGGCGTCCCTGGTCATCACTGTCAGCCTGGTTCGAGCCTTCGCCGAGGAATCCCTGCCTTTCCGTGATCCGTACACCGGCGAGACCGGGGAGGAGTGGGAAGAAATCAGCACGATTCACGATGACCTGACCTATGCCCTGGCCCTTGCTGCTGGCTTCTCTGTCACCGACAGCATCACGCTGCAGATCTGGGATCAGTTGGTCGACTCGGAGCAGATTGGGCCCGGGGACTCGATTTCGTACACCAATTGCACGGGCGGGGCGTTCTACCCTACCCCGGACCCCGACGACGTCTGCGGTCGGAGAATCCACTCGCACGCCATCTGGCCGATGTGGGATTCAATGAAAGATGAGAACCACGCCGTGACCTCGCGATTTGGGCCGTACTCTCCCTTCTTCCACTTCCCCCACGACAACGACCGAGACCTGGGGGCGCTCCACGACTGGGGCTGGGGTCTGACGGATACCCTGGTGGGTTACGAAGCCTACGCCTGGGGCGGGCCGGCCGAGTATACCGTGATGCAGGCCTCTTGCCTCTACACGCGCACCGCTGTGATCACCACGGGCATCCAGGCCGGGTCCTTGGAGGCCTTTGCGACCTACCTGCACAGTCTGGCCGATTACTACTCGCACCGGGAGTGTATCGAGTGTATGGACAACCTGGGGATGCCCTGGGCTACCCATACGCTGACTGGATACCCACCGTGTGACTATAATCCCCTCAACCCTCAGCCCAACGACGTCCACGGGCGTGAGTTCTACACTTACACCGATTCGCTGCGGACGGACGAGGCCATTCAGCATCTCTACGGCGAGTTAGTCTCTCGTAGTTTGCAGCGAGAGGGGACTTGCTACCCCGTGAGCATGGACACGCCGCTCATGACCATCAGCGGTAGTCCAACCCTGAGCGAGACGCTGTACACGTTTGTGCATGCCTGGGACTTCGAACACCCATATCAGCGACGGGCACAGTGCGACTCAATAGCCGCTGCCGTGCTGGCCCAACGACTACCAAGCCGCCGCATTTGGCTGCCACTGGTGATGAGGTGACATGAACAGTGGGGGTAGACCGAAGTGCCTGCTCTGCCTGCACCGATGGGGAGCGAAGGAAGTGAACCAGGGCGAACCGACGTGTTCACCCTACATGGGTCGAAGGTCGCCGACGATGTGTCTCGCGCTCTACACGCTACAGCATGGCGCCGTCGCCTCGAAGCCGGTCGGGGTTCGCGATGGGCGGCGTTGATCGAGCAAGCCCTGGCGTGGCCACACGGTCCCCAACCGGACAGCATTGTCGCAACGCTGGATTTCATGCGCTACACGCTTGAACGCAGCCGGCAAAACGCAGTACTCGTGGATGGAGCAAGGGGGGGTATTGGCACATGACACGATGGTTCCACCCTTCGCAGAACAATTGGAGGAGTATCTGGCGTACGTGAGGAATGGTGATAACTTCGAAGAAAGCGCCTCGTTCGATGTGGATCCGTACGGGTTGGAACTGTCGATCAGGTAGGACTTGGCAGTAGCTGGTCGGTCGCCACATCTGGATTTTGGGCTGTAGGAGGTGAATGGAAATGAAGAAGCTGCCGCTTCTGCTCGTCCTCTGTCTCCTGTTTGCCATCCTGGCAGGCTGCGCATCGCCCGGAGAACCCACGCCCGAGTACCCGGAGCTGCCTCCGCAGGCGGCCTTGCCCACTGCGAACCCCGACGAGGCACTTCCTTCTCCACTGTGCCCGGGCCCCCAGCCGCCATTCATCACCGACTTCGAGGTGCGCGCGCCCCCGTCGCTGGCTCAACCAGCGCCCCGCTCTCCCTTCCGCGACCCCCTCTTCGGCACCTGCCTGGTGCGCGTGACCGACCATCGGGCCGACCTGGGGCCGGAGGCCGAATCTCGTGGCCTGAAGAACGAGTACTCGAGAGTTAGCTCCTTCAACGCCGATGGCAGCTACATCCTGGTCTACGGCACCGATGGGGAGTGGTTCCTGTACGACGCCGCCACGCTCAAGCCCCTGGGTCGGCTGCCCCTCGGCGTCGAACCACGCTGGGACGCCCAAGACCCCAACTTGATCTACTACAGCGACGAGCTTCGCCTGATGGCCTACGACGTGGCCACCGGGCAGGCGCGGGTGGTGCACGATTTCGCGGCGGATTTCCCGGGGCAGTCGGTGGCTGCGGTGTGGACCTGTTACGAGGGCCGGCCCTCGATGGATACCCGCTATTGGGGCCTGATGGCCGAGGACGGTGAGTGGCTGCCGGTGGCATTCGTGATCTACGATCGTGTCACAGACACTGTGACCGTGCGGGACATGCGCGCGGTGCCGGGCATCAAGGACGACGTGGATCACGTGACGATCAGCCCGCTGGGGACCTACTTCCTGGCCTCCTTCGACCGCGCCTGCGAACCCGGGACCCTGGGCGATGACGCTAACCCCTGCGGCCTGATGGTCTACGACAGAGACCTGACCCACGGTCGGGGGCTGCTGCGCATCGTCGGGCACTATGACGCGGCTCTGGACGCCCGGGGCAGCGAGGTGATCATCTACCAGGACATCGACACCGACCACATCGCCATGCTCAGC
>JAKLPW010000523.1 GCA_022013675.1 Anaerolineae bacterium
CAATCGGCATTTGACAAATCCCGTGTCCTGTGGTACAATACCCAGTAATCCTATAGGAATAGAGGAAGCATGAAGCTTAGCACAAAGATGCGCTATGGGACTCGCGCCATGCTGGAGCTGGCATTCAGCTACAAGCGCGGGCCGATCAGCTTGAGAGAGATTGCCGATCGCCAGGAGATTTCTCACAAGTATCTGGAGAGTCTGATTGCCATGTTGCGCGCTGGTGGTCTTGTCAGGAGCGTTCGCGGGGCCGGCGGTGGGCACGTTCTGGCGAAGTCGCCCGATCAGATCACTTTGCGTGAGGTATTTGAGTTGTTGGAGGGCTCGGAAGGTCTTGTCAACTGCACGACAAATCCTGATTCGTGTGAGAAGGCTGGTTTGTGCGCGACCCAGGAAGTGTGGGCTCAGATGCATGGCGCTTGCATGGGTGTCCTGGAATCGTTCACTCTCGAGGCTCTGGCGCACCGCGCTCAAGAGATAGAGCGTTCACAAACCGTGATGTATCACATATAGGAACCACAATCGAAGAGGAGGTCTTCATGGCACAGATATTCACTGACATCACAAAAACTATCGGGAACACGCCTCTGGTGCGACTCAACCGCGTTGCCTCTGGGGTCGGTGCCCAGGTAGTAGCGAAGCTGGAATCGTTCAACCCATTGTCTAGCCTCAAGGACCGCATTGGGGCGAGCATGATCGATGCGGGTGAAGAGGCTGGTCTCATCGGCCCCGACACGGTGCTCGTCGAGCCCACCAGCGGCAACACTGGTATTGCCCTGGCATTTATCTGCGCCGCCAGAGGCTATCGTCTCATCCTGACCATGCCCGATACGATGAGTATCGAGCGGCGTGCTCTGCTGCAGGCCTTTGGCGCCAAGCTGGTGTTGACCCCCGGTGCCGAAGGCATGAAAGGGGCGTTGGCCAAGGCCGAGGAACTGGTGCACACCACCCCCAACGCTTTCATGCCCCAGCAGTTTAAGAACCCGGCCAACCCTGAAATCCACCGCCGCACCACGGCCGAGGAAATTTGGAGCGACACCGACGGCCAGGTGGACATCGTGGTGGCTGGGGTGGGCACCGGCGGCACTATCACCGGTGTAGCCGAGGTCATCAAGGCCCGCAAGCCATCCCTGCAGGCTATCGCCGTGGAGCCGGCTGAATCGCCGGTGCTGTCGGGTGGGCAGCCAGGACCGCATAAGATACAGGGGATCGGCGCCGGTTTTGTGCCCCAGGTGCTGAACGTGGACGTGATTGACGAGATCGTCCGGGTCAGTAACGAGCAAGCCTCCGACATGACCCGTCGCCTGGCCAAAGAAGAAGGCTTACTGGTGGGCATCAGCTCCGGGGCAGCAACCTATGCCGCTTTGCAGGTGGCGGCCAGGCCCGAGAACAAAGGCAAGCTCATCGTCGCCATCCTGCCGGATACGGGCGAGCGCTACCTGAGTACGACGCTGTTCCAGCAGGGTTGAGAACACAAATGCGTCGGATAGAACTCAAATTGGAAGGAGTGTCCAAGACCTATCCGAGCCGGAGTGGAACCGTTCAGGCTCTGGAGGACATCAACCTGGAAGTAGCCGAGGCCGAGCTGGTATGCGTAGTAGGCCAGAGCGGCTGTGGCAAATCCACCCTGTTGCAGATCGTGGCCGGGCTCGAGCCCCCCACCACAGGTCGGGTGTATGCCGGCGGCCGGCCGGTGACCGGCCCCGATTGCCAGCGGGGCATGGTTTTCCAAGCCTTCTCCCTCTTTCCCTGGCTGGACGTGGCTGGCAACGTGGCCTTCGGCCTGAAAGTGCGGGGGGTGGAGGACTGGCAAGAGCGGGTGGAACGCATCCTACGCCTGGTGGGGCTGGACGGCCTCCAGCACGCCAGGCCCCAGCACTTGTCGGGCGGCATGGCCCAACGAGTGGCCCTGGCCCGCACGCTAGTCAACGAGCCGCAGGTGCTGTTGCTGGATGAGCCCTTCGGAGCCCTGGACGCCTTCACCCGTATGGCCATGCAGGACGAACTGGTGCGCATCTGGCGGGAGGCGCGTCTGACTACCCTGTTCGTCACTCACGACATTGACGAGGCCATCTGCCTGGGCGACCGGGTGGTCGTCCTCACCCCACGACCGGGCCGGGTCAAGCGCGTGCTGGATGTGTCCCTGCCCCGTCCTCGCGACCGGGCCCACCCGGATTTCTTCTACGTCCGCCGCCAGGTGTACGAGGAGTTCGGCCTGCGGGTGGAATACCCAGACACGTTTAGAATTTGACCTTTGGGAGGAAGAAAGTTGATGCCTGAAAACAGCTCATCTCGACGTTCGCCGGGGGATACTCCCTCGGTAACCCACCTTAACGAAAACGCTCTGCTACGGCGACGATTGTCCCGTCGCCAGGTTCTAAGACTGGCCGGACGGGGCGCGGCGGCCCTGGCCAGCGCGAGTCTGCTGGGCAGGGCACTGACCGCCTGTAGCCCGCAGAAAGACGTTGCTACGCCGGTCAAGATCGGCTACATCCCCATCACCGATGCCACGCCTTTGCTCATCGCCCATGCCAAAGGCTTCTTTACCGAGGAAGGGCTGACCGTCGAAAGGCCCATCCTGATGCGGGGGTGGTCGGAGTTGTCGGAAGCGTTCATGGCTCGCAAATTCAACCTGGTCCACCTGCTGTTGCCTATCCCCATCTTCATGCGCTACAGCCTGAACTACCCGGTCAAAGTGGTGGCCTGGGATCACCTCAATAACTCGGCCGTCACCGTGCACGGACAAGGAGGCATCGCCAGCCTGGCCGACCTGGGAGGGCGGAAGATCGCCGTACCCTACTGGTACTCCATGCACAACGTCGTCCTGCAACTGGCTCTGCGCAGTCACGGGTTGCAGGCCGTCATCCAGGATCGAGACGAGCCTCTGGCCGCCAACCAGGTCAGCCTGCTTGTCATGAAGCCGCCCGACATGCCCACCGCCCTGGGTTCAGGAGCCATTGACGGCTACATCGTGGCTGAGCCTTTCAACGCCGCCGGTGAACTCCTGGCCGGAGGCAAGATCATCCGCTTCACCGGCGACATCTGGAAGAATCACCCTTGCTGCGTAGCCGTACTGCACGAGGATTCCATCACCGCGAACCGGGCCTGGTCACAGAAGGTGGTCAACGCCGTGGTCAAGGCCGAGCTGTGGGCCAAGGATAACAAAGAGGCCACGGCCCGCATCCTGTCGCGGGACGGCGAGGGCTACCTGCCCCTGCCCGAAAATATAATCCGGCGCTCCATGATCAAATACGACCTGGAGACTTACGGCACCGAGGGGACGGGCGCTATCCGCCATCCCGAGTGGGGCATCAGCCGCATCGGTTTTGAGCCCTACCCGTTTCGCGCCGACACCCGGCGCATGGTAGATCTGCTCAAGGAGACCGTCATCGAGGGCGACGCCGGTTTCCTGGCCGACCTGTCGCCGGACCACGTGGCCGACGACCTGATGGACTACGAGATGGTGACCGCCGCCGCCGAGGCTGTGGGCGGGCTGGCTCTGTTCGACGGTGTTGACCCTGCCTCGCCTTACGAGCGCGAAGTAGTCATCGAAGTGTGAGGGGGGACAGGAGAGACACATGGCTCAGACGAAGAGTGTGGACCGTCGGCAGGGCCGTCCGGCATCGCCCCTGGCCTGGGGGCTGGGGGGAGTGGCCATCGCCTTGCTGCTATGGCAGGCAGCCACCAGCCTGCAATTACTGGGGCCCCAATTCGGCCCGGCCTTCTCTCCGGCCAGCGCCGGGCGCGCCCTGATGGCACTGGCAGTCAGCGGCGAACTGTGGCCGCACCTGGCGGCCAGCCTGCGACGGGTGCTCATCGGCCTGGCGTTGGCCGCCGGGCTGGGCATTCCCGTGGGGGTAGCCGTCGGCTACTACCGCACCGCCGAGGCGGCCAGCGGCGTGGTCTTCCAGTTCCTGCGCATGATCTCGCCGCTGGCCTGGATGCCCATCGCTATCATCGCCTTCGGCGTGGGCAACCGGCCGGTGTACTTCCTCGTCGCCGTGGCCGCCGTGTGGCCTTTCATCATCAACACCGCCCACGGCGTCAGCCGGGTGGAGCCACTGTGGATCAAGGTGGCCCGCAACCTGGGAGCCGGCGAGGGCCAGGTCTTGCGCCGGGTGGTCATCCCGTCCGTGGTGCCCGACATCCTGACTGGTCTGCGGCTGGCCATCGGTCTGGCCTGGGTGGTGCTGGTGCCGGCCGAGATGCTGGGCGTGTCGTCGGGGCTGGGCTACTTCATTCTGGATACCCGCGACCGTTTCCGTTACGACGAACTCATGGCCGCCATCCTCCTCATCGGCCTGTTGGGCTACGGCCTGGACGGGGTGGTCAAGGCCGTGCAGCACCGCTTCTCGTGGACGCTGGAATAGGAGAGCAAGCCAGAAGCAGGATTTCTGTGAGAGACCCTGCTTCTCCGAGATAATAAGGAGACACTTATGCGTTACAAATATCACTACCTCAATGCTGAAATGCCCGACACGGCCGACGTGTTGGCCGCCACTCCCAACCCCGCCGCACGGGAGATGATGGAGTACCTGGCCGAGCAGGGCATCGAGACCTATCTGGATCGCTTCGCCGCCCAGCAACCTCTGTGCCGCTTCGGGTTGCAGGGCACCTGTTGCCGCCGCTGCCTGTGGGGCCCCTGTCGGGTCACCCCGCGGAAGCGGGGAGTGTGCGGGGCCGACGTGCCGCTGGTGGTCATCAGCAACCATGTGCGTATGGTGGCCGCCGGCTGCGCGGCCCACGGCCAGCACGCCCGTCTGCGGTTGGAAGCCATCCTGGCCGTGGCCGAAGGACGCATGCCCGGCGAACTGCGGGGCGCGGAGCGGGTGTGGTGGTTGGCTGAGCGATTTGGCCTACCGGTTGAGGGGCGCTCCCTGACCCAGGTAGCAGCCGACGTGGCGCGCTACCTGTTGGCCGACCTGGGTCGAGTGGAACGAGAACCGATGAGAGCCTTGCTGGCCCTGGCCCCACCAGAGCGCGTGGCCCTGTGGCGCGAACTGGACGTGCTGCCCACCAGCGCCTTCTCCGAGGTGTTCGAGACCCTGCAACGCACTTCCTTGGGCACCGATTCCGACTGGCGCAACGTGGTGCTCCAGGAGCTGCGGGTGTCGCTGGCCTTCTTCTGGGGTTGCGTGGTGGCTGCCAGTTGGGCTTCGGAGATGCTCTACGGGCCGCCGCGCAGGCAGACGGTTCGTGTCGGCTTCGGCACGCTAGGTGAGGGAAACACGGTGAAGGTGGCCGTACACGGCCATGCCCCCGTGCTGGCCGAGGAACTGATGGTCGCTACGCAGCGGGAGGATCTCGTCCAGGAAGCACGGGCGGCCGGGGCCGAGGGCATTGATCTGTACGGGATATGCTGCACCGGACAGGAACTTCTGGCCCGCTATGGTATCCCCACCACCAGCGGCATCCTGGGCCAGGAGTTGGTCATCGGCACCGGAGCGCTGGACGCGCTGGTGGTCGACCAGCAATGCGTCATCCCTGGCGTGAGCCAGGTGGCGGCCTGCTTCGGCACGGCGGTCATCACCACCAGTAACTCGGCCCGGCTGGAGGGTGCCACCCACATCCCCCTTGACCTGGAGCGCATTGAGGAGGTGGCCGAGGCTGTCCTGCGGGAAGCCATCGCTGCCTACAGTCGTCGCCAGGAGAGACCGCGCCACGTGCCGACTGCTACTCAAACGGCGCAGGTGGGATGGGACGATCGCTCTATCCTGGACGCTTTCGGCGGGCGGGCCGAGATGCTGCGCCTCATCCGCGAAGGAGAGATAAAAGGCATCGCCACCCTGGTCAGCTGCAACACGCCCAAGGTGCCGTACGAGCAATCTAACGTGGCCCTGGCCCGTGAGTTGCTGCGGCGCAATGTGTTGGTCACTACCACCGGCTGCGCCAGCCACGCCCTGCTCAACGCTGGCCTGGCCGATCCGTCCGCGGCCGATCTGGCCGGGGAGCGGCTGGCCCGGGCCTGTCGCCAGGCTGGGGTGCCACCGGTGCTGCCCGTGGGAGCCTGCGTGGACAACACTCGCACCATGTTCCTCTTCCTTAAATTGGCAGAGGAAGCCGGGTTGGACTTGCCGCAGATGCCCTTTTTCTACGTGGGAGCCGAGCCGGGCAACGAGAAGGCATTGGGCATGGGCATGGCCTTTTTCGCCCACGGCATCAGCGTGCTGGCCGGCTATCCAGTACCAGTGCCGGTGCCCCTGCCGGTACACGTCGAGGGCGGCGACATAGATGACTACGTGCGTCCCCGCAACGAGATCGCCGATTTCTTCGGTGACGAGGCACGGCAGGTAATCGGGGCCAAGATCTACGTTGAGCCCTACCCTGACCTGGCAGCGGGAACCATTGACATGGAATTTCGCCGCAAGCGTCTGGCTTTGGGCTGGGTTTAATGCGAGGGACGAACGCTCTCTCATCAGCCCTCACCAGTTTTGCCTTGGTGGCCGTCTCATAACGGAGCTAGATGAAAAGGTGCAACTGAACGGGGGCGATCGCGTTTCGCTACTGGAAGGAACCTGTTGAAAAGTGCAGAGGACGATGGTCAATGTAGATCCCGAGCCTAACCGGAAGACCTTGGGTTTTTCCAAGGCTGTTTTCAGAGATCGCGGATGGCGCCCTCAATTGCAGAACCAAGGAGTTAATAGGCATTGGGGTTTCTTTGGCTGTAAGATGCCCGCCATGCTTTAACTTGCACACCAACAGGGCGTGTGGAACAGGGACGATGGACAGGAGATCCGTGAGGCAATCGGTGTGGCGCAAGTGATCGCTTCCGGCCGTGTTCGTGGCACTGGCTCTGCGGCTGCGGACAAGTCCCAATTCTAGATCAATCCAGAGGTTAAGAGAGAATGCACCCCAAAGCTCTCGCACTTCTATCTAGTGGCCTCCTAGTGGCCTCGACTCCACCCTGGCGGTGACGTTGATCCTCGATCCTCGCAATCGGCATTTGACAAATCCCGTGTCCTGTGGTACAATACCCAGTAATCCTATAGGAATAGAGGAAGCATGAAGCTTAGCACAAAGATGCGCTATGGGACTCGCGCCATGCTGGAGCTGGCATTCAGCTACAAGCGCGGG
>JAKLPW010000046.1 GCA_022013675.1 Anaerolineae bacterium
CGTTCCTCTGGAGGAAATCCCGCTGGCTCTTCGCCAGGCCACCATCGCAACGGAAGATGCAACCTTCTACGATAACCCAGGCGTTGACCTCACCGCTATAGTGCGTGCCCTCTGGATCAATCTGCGCGGCGGCGAGGTGCTGTCCGGGGGGAGTACCATCACTCAGCAGCTTGCCCGCAACCTGCTTCTCTCGCCCAGCGAACGGGAGCAGCGCACGCTGGGACGCAAGATGCGCGAGTCGATCCTCGCCTGGCGCATGGCCCGGCACCTTCCTAAAGACGAGATTCTGGAGCTCTACCTGAACCAGACGTACTACGGCAATCTGGCGTACGGGGTGCAAGCCGCGGCACAGGCCTACTTCGGGAAACACGTCCGTGATTTGGATCTGGCTGAATGTGCCTTGTTTGCGGGATTGCCTCAAGCCCCGGCCCTCTACAATCCCTTGGAGCATCCCGCGCAGGCCAATGCCCGGCAGAGGATCGTGCTGGAGTTGATGCACAAAGCAGGCTACATCACAGACGAGGAGGCACGACTGGCCAGCAACGAGGTACTCCGTTTCGCCGCTGCTCCGTTCCCGATTCACGCCCCCCACTTCGTCATGTACGTGCGCGGCATTCTGGAGCAAGAGTACGGCCTGGAGTCCGTCTATCGCACAGGCCTCCGCGTGTACACCACGCTAGACCTGGATCTACAGGAAAGATCCCGGGACATCTCCCGATACCGTCTGGCGGATCTGAACGAGGAGAAAGATGGCATGCCCGGTGCTAATGCGCACAACGCCGCCCTGGTTGCCATCGATCCAGGTACGGGAGAGATACTGGTGATGCTGGGCAGTCCCGACTACTTCGACCCGCAAAACGACGGCGCGGTCAACTGCACGCTGACTCTGCGCCAGCCTGGCTCAGCCATCAAGCCTCTCACCTATGCGGCGGCCTTCGCGGCGGACTACACCCCTGCCACCATGCTCGTGGACGTGAGGACCGCCTTCCCCACCCGCGAGGGCAACCCCTACGTGCCGATCAACTACGATCACCGCTTCCATGGCCCGGTCCTATTGCGTCAGGCGCTGGGATCATCCATGAACGTCATCGCCGTCAAGGTGCTGCAACACATCGGGGTCGAGCAACTCCGGACGCTGGCAAAGGATTTGGGGATCACCACCCTGGGCGATGACCGCTTCGGACTGGCCTTGACCCTGGGGGGTGGGGAAGTGAGCCTGTTGGAGCTAACCGCCGCCTACGCTGCCTTCGCCAACGGGGGTCACCGCGTCAAGCCGATGAGTATCACGCGCATAGAGGATCAAAACGGCCAGGTGATCTTCGAAGCCCGCCCCGAAAAGCAAGAGCGGGTGCTCGATCCCCGCGTGGCTTACCTGATTGCCGATATCCTCTCTGATGACACAGCGCGCATCCCCGCCTTTGGCGAGAGAAGCATGCTGAAACTCTCACGCCCCGCTGCGGTAAAGACCGGCACCACCACCGATTGGCGCGACAACTGGACCGTCGGATTCACACCTGGGCTGGCCGTTGGCGTGTGGGTGGGCAACGCCGACAACACGCCTATGCGCAACATCTCTGGCATCAGCGGGGCGGCACCCATCTGGCACGATTTCATGGAAGAGACATTCCGAGGTACGCCCGTAGAGAGCTTCCAGCGTCCCAGCGGCATCGTGGAAGTGGAGATATGCCCCCTCTCGGGGCTGCTTCCCAGTGCCAGTTGCCCCCATCGTCGCCGCGAGCTCTTCATCGCCGGAACTGAGCCCACCACCGAATGTAATCTGCACCGCACCGTCCCAATAGACATCACCACGGGGCTTCTGGCTACGAAGTATTGCCCAGCCGAGGCCATCGTGGAACGCACCTACATCTACTATCCCTCGGAGGCGATAGATTGGGCGCGCGGAGAGGGGCTCACTCTCCCGCCGGAAACCTACTGTCATGCCCACCAGCCGGCTGAAGATATTGCCAGGCCACGGCCGGTTCTCCCCAGGTCTGCGTCGCCGGAACCCGGGGCAAATGCCCACTCACTGAGACTCACCGAGCCGGATCCCAATCTGGTCCTTCGACTCAGTACTGAGTTGCCCATCGCAGATCAGCGCATCGAGCTCGCGGCGCACCCTAACACGACAGATCCCGTCCAGGGGATATACTTCCTTGTGGACGACGAACCACTGGTCAGTGTGAGCCAGGCACCGTATCGCATCATGTGGCAACTGTCGCCCGGCCAGCACACTATCCAGGCAAAGGGTTACACACCTGAGGGAGTTCAACTGGAAAGTCAGATCGTCGAGATCACGGTATTGGAATGACGAGCGAGGACGGCTATCACGTAAAGGGGGGAAGAATGAGTAACTTGAAGCCAATCAGGGTTGTCGTGGTGTTCCTGTTTGCCGCGCTGGTTCTGGTCGCCTGCACGGCCACACCGACGCTAGAGCCGACATCGACGCTGGCACCTACGCCAACGCCGGCACCAACGCCTGAGGCACCGCAGTTGAGCAAGCACTCCACCACGGAAGGGCAAGTACATCGACCAGCGGAGCCTTTCATCATTGAGTTCGACAGTCCGATGGATGTGGAGTCGATGTTGAAAGCCTTTCAGATCGCGCCGCTCATCGAGGGGGCCCTGACCTGGCAGAATGATCGCACGATTCGGTTCGATCCGGCGGGAGAGGGCTTCGCTCGCGATACTGAATACGTGGTCACCATCGGCACCGAGGCGCGCAGCGAGGCGGGCCGGCAGGTGACGGAACCCATCGAGATTCGCTTCCGGACGGCCGGCTACATTGCTGTAACAGACGTGCAACCCTTCGATGGCACGGAAGAGGTGGACGTGGACACGGTTGTAGCGCTCATGTTCAACGGGCCAGTGGTTCCCCTGGTGAGCTTGGATGCCCAGGCAACGCTACCTCAGCCCCTGACTCTCGATCCCGAGGTGGACGGCAAGGGCGAATGGCTGAACACCTCCACCTACATCTTCCGTCCTAAGAAGGGTCTGGCACCAGGCACTGTCTATACCGCAAGGATTGCCAGCTTTCAAGGGATCCATGGTGCCGCCCTTACGAATGATTACGTCTGGACCTTCAGTACGATTTCTCCGCGCGTGATCTCGACTTATCCTCAACCTCAATCAATACACGTGAGCCCCAGCACCGTCATCAGCACTACCTTCAACCAGCCCATGGACCACGCCTCGGTCGAGAGTCTTTTCGGTCTGCGGGAGGTCCTCGGCAAAGAACCAATGCCCGGTCGATTCCAGTGGCACGAGAATACCATGGGTTTCATCCCTGATGAGGAGCTGGCTCTCGACACGGAATACGTCTGGTGGCTAAATAAAGGGGCCCTCGCGGCCACCGGTACCAGGCAGACCACCACGGATAGCCTGGGAACATTCACGACGATCAAGCTACCGACGGTCAGCAGTACCCTACCCTTCGATGGAGAGAGAGACGCTGATCCATCCGGTGATATCAGGATACAGTTTAGCAGTCCGATAGACAGGGATTCGTTGTCAGGGAACCTGAGCATCATCCCTGAGCCGACCAACGTCTATAGCTACTGGGTAGAATCCGACACCAAGCTGGTGCTCAGCTCCCCGCTGGAGCCTTCTAGCACGCACACCGTGACACTGGGAGCAGGAATCCGCGGACGGTACGGCCATCCCCTGGAAGGGCCAACGACCTTCTCATTCACCACTGCTGCCCTGAGCCCCATGGTCTCTCTGCGCGTGCCCGGCAGGATAGGGAGCTACAACGCCTATACCCACACGGTGGTCTACGCGGCGCATCGCAACGTCTCTGCCTTGAAGTACTCCCTCTACGAATTGGACGAATCCACACTGATGGAATTGATCGGAGAGAACTCGTGGCAGATATGGGACAAGTTCTTGCCCGATGAGGACACGCTGCTGTACCGCTGGACCGAGCCGGTTTCCTCCACGCTCAACGCCAATTTCGTCACTCCCACGACAGTCGCGCAGAAGGAGGGCGAACCGCTCGATCCAGGTGCCTATTGTCTCACTATCACTGCCCCGGGGATTCCCGGCCAGCGCGAGGGATCCCCCGCAGAGAAGCATATCATGCTGGTGTCCAAGACCAACCTGACCTTGAAATGCACCGCCACCGACGCGTTGGTCTGGGCCACAGACCTCGCCTCTGGAGAAGTCCTGGCAGGCATGCCCATAGCGCTCTACAATGAGAAAGGAATAGTGATCGCAGAAGGCACGACAGATGAGGATGGCGTATTCACCACCACCTATCCGCAGCGCGACCCTTGGACGTCTCTCTTCGCCTTCGGCCATCGCTTATCGGAGCTCACCCTGGTGTCCAGCCAGTGGACGCAAGGGCTCAGCCCCTGGGAGTTCGGCCTTCCCAGTGCGCTCTATCAAGAGGAATATCGTGGCTATCTCTACACCGACCGGGCCATCTACCGCCCGGGGCAGATGGTCTATTTCAAGGGGATCTTGCGCCGGGATGATGATGCCGTTTACTCCATTCCCACCGAGTTAGCGGCCGTCACCGTGACGATCCGAGATGCTCAGAACAAGCCAGTATACGAAGAGACCCTGTCGCTCAGCGGCATGGGAACTTTCCACGGTGAGTTCACCCTGGGTGACGAGGCTTCACTGGGCTACTATAGCCTCGAGGTGATGCTTCGCAAGGAACACTGGATCTCCACCGGATTCCAGGTGGCCGAGTATCGCAAGCCGGAGTTCATCGTGGAAGTAGTGGAGGAACAGGGGGACTACGTTCAGGGCGATGATATCAACGTGGAAGTCGGCGCCTCCTACTACTTCGGCGGCCCAGTGGCCAATGCAGAGGTCCGTTGGCGCGTCCTGAGCCAGCCCTACTTCTTCAACCGCTGGGAGGGCGAGGGATACTACAGCTTCGTGGACTACGACTGGGAAGACCGCTGGGGCTATTCCTCCTTCGGTGAACTAATTCATGAAGGGATCGGCCAAACGGACGAAGCTGGCAATCTCTCTTTCAAGGTACTCGCGGACATCAGCGACCAGAAGATGAGCCAGGTCTTCGTGCTGGAGGCTTCGGTTACGGACCTGAACAACCAGGAAGTCAGCAATCGCACATCGGTCATCATACATAAAGGTACCTTCTACATCGGTCTCGAACCCAAAGAATACGTCGGCCGCGTGGGACAGGAACAGGACGTCAACGTGTTGACCGTGGACATCCATGGGGAACCTGCCCCGAGTCGCGATATTCAACTGGTCTACTACGAACACAAGTGGTACAGCGTCCGCGAACAGGGCGACAATGGGCGTTTCTACTGGACCAGCAAGGTGCAGAACACACCGGTCTTCACCGAGAGCGTGCGTACCGGCAGCGACGGGTACGCAACAAGTCACTTCACACCTTCCAAGGGAGGGATGTACAAGCTTGCTGCTAAGGGGCTTGACGAATTCGAAAATGAAATCCACAGTGCCACTTACCTATGGGTAAGCGACCAGAGATATATCAGTTGGCGTATGGAGGACAACGACCGCATCGAGTTGGTAGCGGACAAGGATTCCTACGATCCCGGTGAGACCGCCACCATTCTCATCCCTTCGCCTTACCAGGGAAAGGTCGAAGCACTCCTGACCATTGAGCGCGGGCACATCATCAGCCACCAGCGGCTGACGCTCGAGAGCAACAGCGAGCAGGTGGAAATCCCAATCCTGCCCGAATACGCACCCAACGTCTACGTCTCCGTGGTGCTCGTGAAAGGGCAAGATGAGACAAGCCCGCACCCGTCCTTCAAGCTGGGCTACGTGGCTCTGCCCGTCTCTATCGAAGAGAAGGAGATCACGGTATCCGTCACTCAGGACCGGGACGGCACCTACGACCCCCGCGACACCGTCATCTACAACATCCTGATCACCGATCACGAGGGGAATGGCGTACCCGCCGAGATCTCCCTCACCCTGGTAGACCTCTCGGTCCTCGCTTTGGCGGAGCCGGACCAGACCGATATCGTGGCCTACTTCTACCGCGAGCGAGGACTAGGAGTGGTGAACGCGGCGACCCTCGCCGTTTCCGTCGACCGGTACAATCTCCGCACGACAGAGGACGCGAAGGGCGGCGGTGGAGGCGGACCGGAGGCAGGCGTGCGTTACCGCTTCCCGGATGTGGCCTACTGGAACCCGGTGATCCAAACCGACGAGAACGGCAGGGCGCAAGTCTCCGTAGAACTACCAGACAATCTCACCACCTGGCGTATGCAAGCCATCGGCGTGACTGCCGACACGCTTGTGGGCACGGGAAAGACAGACATCGTTGCTACCAAGGATATGCTCGTCAGACCAATCGCCCCACGCTTCTTCGTTATCGGCGACCGCGCTGAACTCGCCCTGGTCGCCCACAACAACAGCGACGGGGAGATCGAAGTGGAAGCAGCGTTGGAGGGCATCGGGGTGTCCATTGTGGGAGGATCTCAGCAGGTAACTATCCCCGCCAGGGGGAAGGAGAAGGTAAGCTGGATCGTCACAGTGGAAGCAGTCGAGCTACCGGCCAAGCTGCGCTTCTCTGCCCAGGGTAAGGGACTGTCCGACGCCGTCGAACTGACGATCCCCGTTTATCACTACAGCGCCCCGGAGATCGTGGCCACGGCGGGGGAAGTGGAAGATTCAATCATTGAGGAGGTTCAACTGCCCGCTGCCTACGATCCCACCATGGGCGGACTGACAGTCAAGCTGGAGCCATCCCTGGCCGCCGGCATGACCGACGGGCTGCGCTACCTGCAGACCTATCCCTACGACTGCATCGAGCAGACAGTGAGCCGCTTCCTCCCCAATATCTTCACCTATCGCGCACTCAGAGGACTGGGCATAGAAGACTCCGAGTTAGTGGTGCGTACTCTCCAGCAGGTCAGTATCGGCCTGCAGCGCCTCTACAAGCTCCAGCACTACGATGGCGGATGGGGCTGGTGGGCCAGTGAGAAGAGCAACTCCACCATCACGGCCTACGTCCTCTTCGGAATGACTCACGCTCGTGACGCTGGTTTCGCGGTGGACGAGAATAG
This sequence comes from Anaerolineae bacterium, assembly GCA_022013675.1. GTDB lineage: Bacteria > Chloroflexota > Anaerolineae > JAKLPW01 > JAKLPW01 > JAKLPW01. Next base: position 7,017 of record JAKLPW010000046.1, read on the forward strand.
CATGTCGAGGGCCGCCCGTTTCCTCGACAAGTATCTGGAGGGAGCCAAGGAAGTGGACGAAGCGGTTTCCCCCAACCAGCGAGCCCACATCCTCTACGTGCTGGCTTTCTATGGTCAGGGTGACCTGGGCCGGACAGTGGCACTCTTCGAGCAGCGTCAGGTTCTGGATAACTATGGGAAGGCTTTCCTAGCTCTGGCCTTACACGAGATGGAGCAAGAGGAGACAGCGCGTACCGACGCTCTGGTAAGTGATCTGGTGGGAGCCTCAGTGATGAGCGCCACTGGCGCGCACTGGGAGGAAGAGACCGTTGTGCGCTGGGCCATGAACACAGACACCCGCTCAACGGCCATCGTGCTGGATGCCCTGGTGAAGCTTGATCCGTCCAACCACCTCGTTCCCCAGGCTGTACGCTGGTTGATGGCCAACCGTAGGGAGGGACATTGGGAATCCACCCAGGAGACCGTTTACGCTCTCTTGGCTCTCACCGACTACATGGTCACTACCGGCGAACTGAAGGCCGACTACGGTTACACCCTAACCATCAACGAAACGACCCTGGCCGAAGGGGTCGTGACCGAGGACAATCTCGATGAACCGGAGGTGGTCGAGGTACCCATCGCCGAACTGCTAGCGGACGAGCGCAATGAAGTACACATCGAGCGAACGATGGGGGCGGACCAAAGCGGCGATGGCAAGCTCTACTACTCCATGCACCTGCGCTACTTCCTACCCAGCGATCAGGTTCGGGCCGTGAATCGGGGCATCATCGTAGCTCGCGACTACACGCTGCTCGATGATCCGGAGCGGCCCGTTGCGTCCGCCAGAGTGGGAGATGTGATCAAAGTACGCCTTACGATCATAGCTCCCTCGGACTTGCACTACCTGGTGGTCGAGGACCCGCTCCCCGCCGGATGCGAAGCGATGGACACAACGCTGAAGACCACGAGCGTGGCAGTGGA
>JAKLPW010000524.1 GCA_022013675.1 Anaerolineae bacterium
AGCGATACTCTATTGCCTGCTCCTCAGGGATCGCCAGATCCCGCCCTCGCATCATAGAACCAACACTTCAGGTCAGACTTCGCAAGTCTTCAGCAAGGCGGCAGTTCTACGCAACCCGACTCATAGCATCACAGAATCCAGCGCGCCTCCTATACCTGCTAGACTTCCAAGGCCTTGTCTTGCGTAGGCGGGGAGAGCCTGTCGCCAGGCTCTCCCACGTCCTATTCCATCGATACTAGTCTTGACTCTGAAGGACAGCGTCTCCCGCTTCCTTTATCAGCGGAGCCGCCTCCGCCGCAGTCATGGTTCCCAGCCACAGTTCATCCAGGTACGGATCTATGGCAGCGTAGAACTCCCTCGCGTTCGGTATAGGAAGGTCCACGATACGATCATAGGCCAATGCCTCCATGAAGACCTCGATATGCTCCGGGCTCTGCACCGCGCGCATGGCATTTGTCAACATCGGCCAATCGTCTAGATTCTTCGCGTTCGGCACCACAGGTAGACCCCCTATCCCGACACTACGCGCGTACCCACCCGCATCGGATGACAAGAACCTCCAGAGCAGGTACGCTTCCTCGGGATGCTCTGTGGCCGCAAAGACCGCCGGGAGTGGGCCGCCTGAACAGGAGCCCCGCAAGCCCGTCTCTGGGTGCATCGGGAACTGAGCGACATCGTAGTTCAGATCCGGCGCCATTTTGGGGATAATCATGCCCACCAACAAGTAGTTTATGACATGCATGGCGGCTTTCCCCATCATGAAGACCCCCCCTTGTCGGAACGGAAAAGCCTCCGCTACCTCCGCCGGCGGATGGACCTTGTGCTTGTGCGTCAGGTCAGCCAGCCACTGGAAGACCTCCACCACCTTGGGGTCGTCTGTCAGGATCTCGGTGAAATCCTCGTTTAAGAGCTCGGCTCCGGCGGACCAGATCCAGGGAAAGTAGTCGAAGGGCCGGTTCGAAATGCCCCACTGGTCGGTCTCTCCATCCCCATCCGTGTCCAGGGTCAGCTTCTTGGCAGCTTCCAGCAAGTCATCCCAGGTCCAGGTATCGTCGGGATACGCCAGCCCCGCCGCGTCGAACATGTCCTTGTTGTAAGCCAGAGCCTTGTTCATGATGGACTCCGGCATACCGTACAGCTTGCCCTCGACTGAGAGATAATCAACGTAGGCCGGACTGTAGTAGTTCTTCCAATCCCAACCCTCCGCCTCAGCAAACGGCGTCAGATCCAGCAACTGCCCATTCCGAGCAAAATGCAGAAAGTCACTCCCATTCACCATGCAGATATCAGGCGGCTCACCGCCAGCCACGGCCGTCAACAGCTTGGGTCCCAGTTCTGGCGGCGCGACGACCAGGGTCTCCAGATCGATCCACGGATACTGCTCGTGAAAGGCCAACATCTGAGCATCGGTCTCCGCCTGTGCATCACCGCCCACGCCGGGGCGGATGTAGGTCAGGACCACTTTCTCGTGCTCTTCTGGAGCAGGCACCGCCGTCGGCTTCTGAGTCACCTTCGCCGGCTCACCACCCTGAAGGACAGCGTCCCCCGCTTCCTTGATCAGCGGTGCCACCTCCGCCGCGGTCATGGTACCCAGCCACAGCTCATCCAGGTACGGATCTATGGCATTGTAGAACTCCCTCGCGTTCGGTATCGGAAGCCCCGTCGAGCGGGTATACGCCAGAGCGTCGAGGAAGATCTCCGCGTGCTCCGGCCTCTCCAACTCGCGAAAAGCCCCCGCCAGCATGGGCCAATCATCAGGGTTCTTCGCGTTCGGCACCATAGGTACACCCGTCAGGCCAACGCTACGGGCGTACACACCCTCGTCGGTCGTCATCCACTTCCAGACCAGGTAGGCCTCCTCTGGATGCTTCGTGGCGGCGAAGACGGCGTTCAATATGCCTCCAGAACCAGCGATACGCAGTCCGGTCTGTGGGTGCACGGGCAGAGGAGCGACGTCATAGTTGAGGTCCTCCTGTCTCCCGAAGAAGAAAGCCACGTCCGGCACCCAACGGGTGGTGTACATTGCCAGTAGGCCTTCCTGGAACATGAACGGGATACCGTCCCCCGGATACGCCTGGGATACCTCCCACGTCGGGCAGACCTTGTACTTGAACCTCAGGTCGGCCAGCCACTGGAAGACCTCTACGACCTTGGGATCGTCGGTGAGAACTTCAGTGAAGTCCTCGTTGAAGAGCTCGGCTCCGGCGGCCCAGATCCACGGCTGATAGTCCCAGTGGATGTTGCCAAAGCCCCACTGGTCGATCTCGCCATCCCCATCCGTATCCAGGGTCAACTTCTGGGCGGCGGCCAGCATATCATCCCAGGTCCAGGTATCGTCGGGATACGCCATCCCTGCGGCGTCGAACATGTCCGTGTTGTACGCCAAGCCTCTGACCTCGACACTCTCCGACATGCCATAGAGCTTCCCATCGATCGTGAGGAAGTCGACCTTACTCTCACTGTAGTAGTTCTTCCAGTCCCAGCCCTCTGCCTCGGCAAATGGCGTCAGGTCCAGCATATGCCCGTTGCGAGCGAAATGCAGGTAATCGCTCGGGAAGATCATGCAGAGGTCAGGCGGCTCACCGCCTGCCACGGCCGTCATCAGCTTGGGGCCCAGCTCCGGCGGCGCAACGATGAGGGTCTCCAGCTCGATCCAGGGATACTTCTCGTAGAAGGGCGCCATCTGAGCCTCGACCTCTTTCATCGCGTCATCGCCCATCCCTGGGCGGATGAAGGTCAGGACCACTTTCTCGTGCTCTTCCGGAGCTGGCACTGCCGTCGGCTGGTCAGGCGCTGCCGTGGGCTTCGCAGGCACCGGCGTCGGCGTAGGTTTGGCACATCCAACCAGAATCGCCAAGACGATCAACAGACTGAGCCATCTGAGTGTACTGTTCTTGTTCACAGAACTTTCCTCCTTTTGATAAACGTACTGGTTTCAAACTACCTCTGGTGTAGTCTCCCGGCAAAGCGCTGCGGGCCACCGGAATCCCCAACTGGTGGGGTCTAACATATAGCTCGATTCACTCGCCGCTTCCGGGCCAATCACACCCACCGGAAAACTACCGCTTCCAACACCTAGTCCACATACTGCTGATTGAATTATCTGCTCAGCGATCACCTCCTCTCTTTCGAACTCCTCTCCTCATACGTTCGCCGCACCACTTGCGGCGAACCGGTGCGTTCGCATCAATGCGAACACCTCCGTTCCCCTGTACCACCAATCCACTGGGTCACGGGCAGTCAGATGCAACGCACCCCGGGCCTGTCATGGAAATCGGCAGGTTTGTATGTCCAGAATTGCAGCTTGGTCAAGACATCCGCACACGTCATGTTCTGCACCTGCGCGGGCAGGATATTGACGGGGGGCGAATCACACTCCGTTTGTGCTCCCTCTCCCTCTGCCTGAATGACTCGACTAGCCAGGTAAAGAAACTCGGCCGGATTGACTACGGATCCATCTATTGGTACCTCGCTGGGAATACGATCATCCAGACCCAACTCGACCGAACGGGCAGCCTGGGTCACAGCACCGAACGGAACTCTACGTGCCTGGCCCCGAGGACAATCCCCCTCCCCCGTTGGTCCTAGCAGGTTGATGTAGGGGTACATGCCGGGCGATCTGGCCAAAGCCCGCACTACCACCTGAAACGCGTCTGCCAGGGACAAGGCTCCGTCACCAGGGAGGACCAGCCACGCTGGCGGGCAGCCGTTCTCGTCCCCCTCCGCCACGACCTGTCGTGCGATCTCTTGGAGCGCCTCTGGATCAACAGTGCCAGCGCGCTCGTCGATCACGCGGTCCGCCAGGTCAGTCAGGGTGAATTCCTGTGCACCCGGCTGTGACTGCAGAAACTCCAGCGCTCGCTCATAGGTCTCCCAGATGCGTTCTTGGACCGCACGCGGGCGCAGATGTGCCGCGTACAACTGGGAGGGATTCCCTTGCTCGTAACACCAACTCCATGGTTCCTCGCTGTAGAAGTCGTGTTCGTGTGCTCCGGCAGTCAGCAATTCAAGACCCTCAGGTTTCCAACTCGCCAGCCGGTGCGCCAGACTTTCGATTAAAGTGCCGTCACCGAGCACCT
>JAKLPW010000525.1 GCA_022013675.1 Anaerolineae bacterium
CACTGTCGTTCTAAGAACGATATCTTTGCCAACGAAACCTGTCCCTCTCTGTGGTCGCAGGCGCAGGGTTTGCTTAGGAGATCAGGCGCACATTGCCAGTCAGGACAGTAACGCCACCCTTTAGGACCCGCAGGATACCCTCCCCCACCTCGAGCCTGTGGTCTCCCTTCTGATCTACGTAGCTCAACCCACCTGGGGCCAGGCGGCCAATCAAAGACGCATGGCCGGGCAAGATGCAGATGGGGCCGTTGTCTAGCGTCACCCGCACGGCTGTCACCTGTTCGACCCGCAAGCGAGTTGCCTCCGGTGTTACTACTTTTAGCAGAAAGGTCTTCATCCTGTTCATTCGCCTCAGGGCAGAGTCCTATTCACTTTCCAGCTCTCGGGCGTTGGCAATCGCTTCAGCAATGGTGCCCACCATGTAAAAAGCTTGTTCGGGCAGATCGTCATATAGGCCTTCGAGCAGGCCCTCGCATCCCACGAGGGTTTCCTCCAAGGGCACGGAGCAACCGGGTTGACCCGTGAAGGGCTCTGCGACGTAGAGAGGTTGAGTCAGGAACCGTTGCAAGCGACGCGCGCGCTTCACGATCGTTCTGTCTTCGTCAGAGAGCTCTTCCATGCCCAAAATGGAGATGATGTCTTGGAGTTCCTCGTGTTGCGCTAGCAACGAACGAACTTCCCTGGCGATGTGTTCATGACGTTCGCCGATCAGACGCGGATCCAGCAGCGACGAACTGGACTGCAAAGGGTCTACGGAAGGATAGAAACCCTGGCTCGCCTGGTGGCGGGAGAGAACGGCGATGGCATCCAGGTGTGCGAAAGTCGCGACTATGGCCGGGTCAGTCAAATCGTCGGCAGGCACATAGACCGCTTGTATCGAAGTGATGGCTCCCCGGCTGGTGGTGGCGATTCGTTCCTGCAGCTCGCCCATCTCGCTTGATAGAGTCGGCTGATAGCCTACTGCCGACGGAAGGCGTCCCAGGAGGGCCGAGACCTCCATGCCGGCCTGTATGTAGCGGTAGATGTTGTCAATGAAGAGAAGCACGTCTTGTCCTTCGTCGTCCCGAAAGTACTCGGCCATGGTGAGGGCGGTAAGGGGTAGACGGAAGCGAGCGCCAGGAGGCTCGTTCATCTGTCCGAATACCAGGACAGTCCGATCCAGGATGCCGCTGCGTTGCATCTCTTTCCACAGATCGTTGCCTTCGCGGCTGCGCTCGCCCACACCGGCGAAGAGAGCGACGCCACGTTCCTGTTTGATGGTATGGCGGATCAGCTCCATGATGAGAAGCGTCTTCCCGACCCCGGCACCGCCGAAAAGGCCGACTTTGCCTCCTCTTCCGAAGGGGATGAGCAGATCAATGACCTTGATACCGGTGGGGAACAACTCGGTGGCGACCTCTTGCTCTCTCATTGGAGGAGAGTCCGCGTGAATGGGCTTCAGGCTCACGCCACTCAGCGGCGGCCCGTCGTCCAGAGGCTTTCCCAGCACGTTGAAGATCCGACCTAGGGTTGGCCGGCCCACAGGCACCATGATTGGCTGGCCCGTGTCATTAGCCCTTAGCCCTCTCCTTAGTCCTGAGGTTGAAGACATGGCCACAGTGCGTACGGTGCGAGGGTCGATGTGCTCCTGTACTTCGACTACCAGTGGAGGAGCGTCGTCATGTTCGATAACCAAGGCATGGCGGATACCCGGTAGGTCGCCTACGGCGAACTCCACATCGACTACTACTCCTGCCACGCGTACCACGTGCCCAGTTCTCATAAAGACTCCCTAAGTTCAATCATGAGATGTCCATAAGAAGAAGGATATGCCTCCGGCCTTGTGATGTGTCACCCCAGGATCCTCAGAAACAGGGGGGCAAAGGCCAGGGATACTGTAGCCACTAACTGCACCAGGATGTCGAGGGCAGGACCGGCGGTATCCTTGAGAGGGTCCCCCACCGTGTCCCCGATAACGCTGGCCTTGTGGGCCAGTGATCCCTTGCCGCCCATCTGTCCGGCTTCGATGAGCTTCTTGGCGTTGTCCCACGCTCCGCCGGCGTTGGCCATGAAAAGAGCCAGGAAGATGCCAGTGACGATGCACCCGGCCAGAAGTCCGGCCAAGGCCTCTTTCCCCAATACGAGCACAATGATGAACGGAACGCTGATGGCAAGCAGACAGGGCTGTACCAGATGGCCCAGCGCTCCCTTGGTGGCGATGTCCACGCAGCGCTCATAGTCCGGTCTGGCTTTGCCTTCGAGGAGACCAGGTATCTCCTTGAACTGTCTTCTCACTTCTGTCACCATGAGTTGAGCTGCTTGGCTAACCGATCGGATGACTATGGAGGAGAAGAGCGCAGGGAGAACGCCTCCGATCAGAAGTCCGCCCATCACTCTTACGTCCCTGATATCCAAGACACCGACCTGGGCGGCCTCTGAGTAGGCGGTCAACAGGGAGAGCGCCGCAGCGGCAGTTGCGCTGGCGGCGAATGCCTTACCCATGGCAGCGGTAGTGTTGCCCACGGCATCGAGTTTGTCAGTGACCTCTCGAATCTGCGGGTCCTGGCCGCTCATCTGGGCGATGCCTCCAGCGTTGTCGGCAATGGGACCGAATGCGTCGGTGCTGATGTTGAGCCCCAGGATGGAAAGCATGCCTATACCGGAGAGGGCAATACCATACAAGCCTGCGAAGTGATGAGCAATTATGAGGCCCAAGGCCAGCACGGTCATGGATAGAACGGTGCTTTCCAATCCCACAGCGAGCCCCGAGATGATGGTGGTAGCTGGACCGGTCTCGGTGGACTCAACGATGAGTCGGATA
>JAKLPW010000526.1 GCA_022013675.1 Anaerolineae bacterium
CGCTGAAGGTTCTTATCTCCCCTTGTTCCATGGAGGTCACCTCTCCTCGATTCCTTTGGGCCGGCGGCGTGCCGTTCACAGTGCACCACCTGAGCCAGTTGAATCGTCAGACTGATTCCAGGTCTTCTGCGCGCAGCGCATTCTGCGCAGGTGTTTTCACGTTGCCTACTCGTTTAAGTTTCGGGAAGGCGAATGTGAACTTAGTTCCCTCGCCTAGTTCTGATTCCACCTGAATGCTCCCACCATAAAGTTCCACCACACGCTTCACGATGGGCAAGCCCAACCCCGTCCCGTAGGGCTCAACTCTCGTAGCGTTACTCGCACGGTAGAACTCATCGAAGATGTGTGACATATCCTCCGGTGCCACGCCTATTCCCGTGTCCTCTACTGTTCCGACAACGGAGTCGTCTTCGTCTCTTAGACGTACAATGACTCTTCCTCCAGTGTCGGTGTACTTGATGGCGTTGTCAATCAGGTTCGACAGCAGTTGCTCCATGCTTCCCTCTGTAGCACCAATAGGAGGCAGGGCTTCCGGGACATCCACAACCAAATCAATCAGTTTCAGGGTCGCCTTGATGCGCATCGGCGGCAGCACGTTCCGTAAGACTTCGACCAACTGTACAGGATCCACTCCCTTGTCGGTCTCTGCACCTTGCCGTACTGCCCCAAGGCGCAGAAGATCATTAACCATGTCTAGCATGACCCCTGCGCGGTCGCGTACGAGATACATTAGCTTAACCTGATCCTCGTAGCTGCCTCCAGCATATCCTTGCAGGAGCACGTCCAGCGTCTGGTAGATGGAGGCTGCTGGGGAGCGCAGCTCGTGGACTAGACGCAACGTGGCCGCCGGTCCGCTGCTCACAAGCTCCCTCAAGTTCTGCAGAGCTAGCTCCGCCTTGTCCAGAGCTGAACCCTGTTCCTCGAATCTCTGCTCCAATACCTGCTTCTCTTTCAGTCCAGCGGCCATGCGATTGAAAGAGTTGGCTAGCTCGCCGATCTCATCTGACCCGCTAATCGCCACTCTCTCATTGGTATCCCACCTCCCGACCCGAGCGATAGCTTCGACGAAGCACTCGAGCCGGCTGACAACCATGCGGCTCATCATGAAGTTGACGATGAGCAGGATCAGAAGGACGGATCCACCCGACCAGAGCAGGCTGTTGCGCCTGAACACCGCCAACTGCCTGTCAATATCGGCCATGGATAAGTCGGTGATCAGAACACCGCTGAGTCTCTCCCGCGAGTCATGGCACGCTTGGCAAGGTTCCTGGTTCTCGATGGCATTCACGTTACGGAACACCCGCGTCCCAGACTGGCCAGCCAGGATCACACTCTCGTTGCGACTAGCTGCCTCGTAGCGGTGGCAGGCCTGGCAGGTAGCATCCGAAAGGGGCATCAACGTCCCCACCCTCTCATTCCCTGCAGAGAGCACCACTTCCCCCTGCTTGCTCAGAAGCAGAAGATCCACGACCCCTTGCTGTCCAACAATGCCGTCCGCAATCTGCTGGATATCAGAGAAATCGTGTCTGAGCATGGCGTTCTGCAAGCTGCCCTCAACGATACTGCCAGCATTGGCCGCGGAACGCCTCAGACTGTCCATTAGGAGCTGAGATTGATCGGTATACTGCATCCAAGAGAAAACCGACAGAGTTATCAGCAGAGGGCCCAGCAGCCCCAGCGTGATCCTAAACCGTAGACTTTGATAGAACCTTCTCGTTCTCATGGCTGGCACCCCTGCCTTGAGGCCCAAAGACCCACACAGCCAAGTGTGTCCTTCGCAAGGCTAGAAACCGCCCCTCAAGCATTTGCTCTGTCGCTGCAGCCTCGATCTCTTGTGTCCGAAGCCCCACGCTTGTCCACAAAATAAACCGCCCGCTCAGTGAGGCCGGGTCGGCTGGAAGGAAACCTGGTGCTACGCAATCAGCAGTTAGCAGTCGGGACAGCGCCATTCCTCCGCGGTGGCTGCTTGCAGGCTTCCGCTACTGGCCATCCGACCGGAGACCATTTCAGTCCGGGCGCACTTCACTTCCACTGCGCTCACCAGAGGGCTTTCTTTTCTTCTCATGGCGCGCAAGAACGTCCTCGATCGTGGCCATGAGCTCGGACGGTGTACAGGGCTTGTCTAGCCAGGCGTCGAAATGCAGATACTCATCCTGTGGGAAAAGGCCGCGGTACTCGGTATCCACGATGGAGCTGACGATAATGATGGGAATGCGTTGCAGCTCTCTTTGACGCAGCATTTCCCTGGTCACATACACGCCATCAAGCACCCCGTCCATCATGATGTCAAGGAGCACCA
>JAKLPW010000004.1 GCA_022013675.1 Anaerolineae bacterium
GGCGATGGTCTGAAGTATGAGGCGTCTTAGGATGAAACAAACAGACAATGTACAACCAGAAGACCCAGTCATGCCATGGCCCGCGTACAGGATCGGGGGTGGGCCAGACTCGCCCACGTCGTGTGTTCCGTTGGAGGAGCCCCTCTCCATCGAAGTGAACGGCCACCGAGTCGCGGTGCTCATGCGCCTGCCGGGCCACGAGAGGGAGTTAGCCGTCGGCTTTTGCGTCTCCGAGGGCCTGATCACCGACTTTCAGGCCATTGAGATCGTTGAGCATTGTGGGCAGGGGCTCCGTGGGCCGGATGCTCGTGCCTCCGATGGCGAAGAGTCACGTAATCGCGTCCGAATCCGGGTTCGCCCAAATGCCGTGGCCAAGAGTGCGTCCCTGGAAATCACGCGGCTGATCCGGTCCGGCTGCGGGGCAGTGGGCAGCACGGAACTGGGAGAGATTGGACTCTCCCCTGTGACAAGCGACCTCTCGATTCCTCTTCATCTGCTGCTTCGGGCTAAGCGGCTGCTGCGGACCGGGCAGGAGGTTCATCGCAGGGTCGGCGGGGTCCACGGGACAGCGGTTTTTGATGCTCAAGGCAAGCTTATCGTCGCCCATGAGGATATCGGTCGACACAATGCCGTGGACAAAGTCATCGGTCATTGTCTAATGCACGCGATCCCACTAGATGACAAGGTATTGGTCAGCACCGGCCGTGCCAGCTACGAGATGCTCACGAAGGGCATCCGCCTAGGTATTCCGATCATCGCCACGATCTCTGCCTGTACCTCGCTGGCGGTACAACTGGCTGAGGAGTACGACGTCACCCTCATCGGCTACTTGCGCGGCAAGCGCCTGACAATCTACACGCATCCAGAGCGTGTAGTCGCCTCGTCGTCCTCCCGTGATGATCGGCCCGTCACATAGACGAAGATCCGGGAAGTCTCCTATCCGAATGATCCCGGCCAAATGTGCTCCCCACCGAGGGCAGATACTGACTGTATCAGCAACAACACCAAGCGAATAAGCGACACGAAGCGTTTGTCCTCACGACGGATTCATGGCATAATGGGAAGCACCCCGCGAGAATGGAGCACTTACGGCCGCTATTGATAGGAGCCACAGTTGGAAGCACGAGAGTTCACCCTGGAAAACGAATACCAGTATGTCCGCTCCGGCCCGGTGAGATGGATCATCTCCCACATCCTGCGCTATCCTCTGTACCCGCTGATCATGGCGCTCATGGCCATTCTCGCTAATGTCCTGGAGAGTTGGAGCCGGGTGCTTGTGGGGCAAGCTTTCGACGTGATCTTGAGTCCGCAGCCCGAAGTAGCCCGTGTACTTCAGATGGCACTGAGCATCCTGGCCGCCCATGGCGGGGGCGGGCTCCTGCAACTGCTGCGCAACTTCTCGGTGGAAGTGCTGGCCCAGCGGTTCGAGCGAGATTCGCGGGACGAGCTCTATGTCAGCCTTCTTGGAAAGAGTCTCTCCTTCCATGACCGGCAGCGCATTGGAGACATCATGGCCCGCGCCACCAACGATGTCCGCCAGTTGAACTTCATGGTTAGTCCAGGCCTCAGCCTGATCCTCAACTCCGCGATCCACATAGTCGTGCCAATCGCTGCCATCGGGACCCTTGACCCGGCACTCCTCGTGGTCCCAGTGATCTTCGTCGTGGCTCTCGGGGCTTCCTTGCACCGCTACAGCCAACGGCTCAATCCAGTATCATCGGCGGCGCGGGAACAGTTCGGCACGATGAACGCTGGGCTCACGGAGGCGATATCAGGGATCGAAGTCGTGAAAGCGACGGCACAAGAACAGCAAGAGCAGCGAAAGTTTTCCGCCGATGCCCGTCGATTCAGAGACCTGTTCGTGCAACGAGGAGAGATCCAGGCTCGCTATATCCCCCTTCTCTTGTTCAGCCTGGCCTTCGGAGCCGGATTCTTGCACGCTTTGTTGCTTTACACTCAAGGGCGACTCTCGTTGGGCGACATCGTTGCTTTCATGGGACTCATGGGGGTGCTGCGCTTCCCCACTTTCATCTCGATCTTCAGCTTCAGCCTGGTGGCGCTGGGGCGTGCGGCCGCGCGTCGCATCCTGGAGCTGGTCACAGCCGTGACTGAACTCGACGAAAACGAGGCTGGTATCCAGAAGCGCATGCGAGGAGAGATAGTCTTCGAGAACGTTAGCTTCGGATACCGGGACGGCCTTGCCATAAGAGACATCAGCTTCACTGCACGCCCGGGCGAGACGATAGCTATCGTGGGGCAAACCGGTTCGGGCAAGAGCACCCTGACGAAGCTGGTCGACCGGATCTATGATGCCACATCCGGCCGCGTGCTGGTGGACGGAGTAGATGTACGGGACTGGAATCTGACCTCGCTCCGCTCACAGATCTCTACCATTGAGCAGGACGTCTTCCTTTTCTCTCGTTCTCTCGGGGCGAATATCGCCTTCGGCGTGTGGCCAGAAGTGAAGCGGGAGGACATCGAGCGCTACGCGCGGGAGGCTCAAGCCCACGATTTCATCATGGGCTTCACCGCCGGATACGCCACGGACGTCGGTGAGCGCGGGGTTACACTTTCGGGAGGAGAGCGCCAGCGCATCGCTATTGCTCGGGCATTCATGACCGATCCTCGCATCTTGATCCTGGATGATGCGACGAGCGCCATAGATAGTGCCACCGAGGACAAGATCCAGCGAGCGATGAGAAACGTCATGCGAGGACGCACTACCCTGTTGATCACTCACCGGCTATCACAAATTCGGTGGGCGGATCGCATCCTGGTGCTCCAGCAAGGGACAATGGTAGATCAGGGCACGCACGAAGAGTTGCTTGCCCGGTGCGAAGCGTACCGACGCATCTTCGCCCGCTACGAGGGGTTGTCGCCTTCACAGTTGGGAGAGAATACCTGATGGGTTTTGTCATGGGCGGCCTCGAATCGGAGGCCTACGATCGCGAGTACGGCGATGTCGTTCTAGTGCGCCGTATCTTGAGCTACTTCCGGCCCCACCTCAGAGCGATGCTCCTGGTGGCGGTGATGGTCGTTGCACGTTCTGGCGTGGATACGGCGGTTCCCCTCATCGTCTCCCGAGGTCTGGACGCTCTGACGGGACAACTGCCAGGGGGAACAATCCTCACTCTGGTGGGCACAGTGGTGGCTCTCAGTTGCCTATCGTGGGTCTTCAACTACTTCCGGCAGATCCATTCTGCGCGAGTAGTAGGCGATGTTGTGCTGAAGCTGCGGGAGGATGCCTTCGCCGCTGTTACACGCAGAGACCTCTCCTTCTACGATGATAATCCCACGGGAAAGATCGTCAGTCGGGTTACCTCGGATACACAGGACTTCGCCGACACCATCATGCTCGTAATGGATGTCCTCAGTCAACTACTGCTTGTCGGCATAATCACGGTAGTGCTCTTTGCAATCAACGTTCGCCTGGCACTGATAACGATAGCCGTGATGCCCCTGGTGATCATTACTGCCCTCAGCTTCAGGAAGGTCGCGCGTCGCGTCACCCGTAGAGCGCGCCGCGTGCTTGCCAAAGTCAACGCCAATACTCAGGAGTCCATCAGTGGGATCGCTGTGGCCAAGAGCTTCCGTCAGGAGTCTGCTGTTTACGAAGATTTCGATGCCCTAAACAAGCAAGCCTACAAGGTTAATCTGGCCCGGGGACTAACCTTGAACACCATTTTCCCGCTGCTTACCCTGACCAGTGGAATAGGGATGGCAGTTGTCACGTATTATGGAGGACTGGCAGCCGCCAGTCGCATCCTATCGCCGGGAGAGTGGTTTCTTTTCGTCCAGTCGCTCAATATGTTCTGGTTCCCGCTCAGCAGTATCGCCTCCTTTTGGAGCCAGTTCCAGGATGGACTCTCTTCCAGCGAGAGAGTGTTCGCGTTGATCGATGCTGAACCCAGAGTTGTCCAAGACGCGGACGAGCCGGTGCCAGAGCTGACGGGCGAGATAGAGTTTCGGCATCTCCGTTTCTCGTATACCGGCGACGAGGTCGTCTTGCCCGACTACTCACTCACTATCAAAGCAGGAGAGAAGCTGGCCCTGGTGGGGCACACCGGAGCGGGAAAGTCAAGCATTGCGCGCCTTATCGCGCGTTTCTACGAGTTCCAGGGGGGGCACATCCTGATAGATGGGCGAAGTATCAGGAAGCTGAATCTGGCCCAGTATCGCCGCCATCTGGGGATAGTCCCCCAGGAGCCCTTCCTGTTCTCCGGCACGTTGGGAGAGAACATCCGCTACGGGCGTCCTGAAGCCTCCGATGAGGAGGTAGAGGAAGTTGCGAAGCGCTTAGGCGGGGGTGAGTGGCTGAGTTCACTCCCCAAGGGCTTGAACACGGACGTGGGGGAGCGGGGAGCGCATCTATCCATGGGGCAACGCCAACTGGCCGCACTGGCGAGGGTCATGATTCAAGACCCCGCCATCTTGATCCTGGATGAAGCAACGGCGAGTGTGGACCCATTCACAGAGACTCATATCCAGGAAGGCCTGGATCTGGTAATGCGGGGTCGCACCTCGATCGTCATCGCCCACCGCCTCTCGACGGTGAAGAACGCCGATCGCATTGTAGTCATGGCTAAAGGACGAATCATCGAGGAAGGGAATCACGATGCACTGATGACCAGCGGGGGACATTACGCAGAACTCTACGATACCTACTTCCGACACCAGTCCCTGGAATACTTGGAACTAGCCGGCCGGCTTATTGACGAGGGGTGATTGGAGACCATCACCACGTCAAAGCAGCATCTCTCTTCCCTTCTCCCTCCTCCGGCGGCACGATCCGGTGCAGTTTTTCCGAACTCTCGACTCGATCCAAGAACAGGACCCCATTCAGGTGATCAATCTCGTGCTGAAAGGCTCGCGCCAGGAGCCCGCGAGCCTTGTGACGCACTCTCTTGCCCCTCGGAGTCGCACCTTTCACCGTCACTGCGGTCGCACGCACTACCTCGCCGATCATACCCGGGACCGAAAGGCAACCTTCTTCACCCTCCTCCAGATCCTTGCTGGCCCTGACGATCTTGGGGTTGCAGAGCACATAGCGCTCACCACTATGGGGTTTCTCGTCATTCTCCGGCATCTCGACGACGATGACTCGCAGAGGAACTCCAATCTGTGGAGCCGCCAGCCCTAGGCCATTGGCAGCACGCATCGAGTCCAACATATCCTGGACCAATTTCTCCGTTGTTTCACCGAAGCTGGTGACCTTCTTGGCCTTCTGGCGCAATACCGGCGCACCAACAGTCACTATCTCCCTGACTGCCACTCACTACCTCCCAAAGAGACCCCACAGGCTCTCCTTCGTCGTTCCTTGCTATCAGCGCCCTCTTCTACTTGGAGGCTTCGCTCAATACGACTCGCTTGATAGCAATGTACCATTGGGTGACAGTGCGGAACCGATCTGGTGTATCGAGCATCGGCCCCACCTGCACACCTCTCACACGTTCGTCTACGGCGTAGTTGTATACCGGCTGGTACAGCAACAAGGCGGGGACATCCTCCACGAAGATGCGCTGGAATTTGCGATACAGCTCCCCCCGGAGAGCGCGATCATTGACGCGACGGGCCTCTTCCAACAGCATATCTGCGTCATCATTGATGTAGCCGGCATAGTTCTGCCCATCCTCGCTGGCCTGCGATGAATGCCAATGGGGATAGGGATCCGGATCGGGAGGCAGTGCTCCCCAACCACCCAGCAAAGCATCGAATTGTCTCGTTCTCAGCGCAGTAGCCACCGGCTCGGGCCAACCAGCGACTCTAGGCTTGGCTAGAACTCCAACAGATGCCCACTGCCTGACGATCTCCTGCACCAACTGCTCCCGTATCGGATCGTCGTTGGTCAAGAGCTCGAATTCCAGCCGGAGGTCCCCCTTCTCACGTACGCCGTCTCCATCAGCGTCTGTCCATCCCGCTGCTTCCAACAGAGCAATCGCTTTCTCAGAGTCATAACTGTAACGAGGCAGATTCTCATCATACGCCCACACGTTGGGCATGATGGGACTGTAGACTACAATTCCCTGTCCTCCCAGAACCTCATCCACAAGTCCCTGACGATCTAGGGCCCAGAGAAGAGCCTGACGGACCTCCCGCTCCTGAAATAACGGGCGTGTCAGATTCAAGAAGACCAACGTGTACCCTGACAGAGGCGCGGAATACATATTCAGAGATTCGCCCTCTCGAACCTCATCGAGATAGTCAGGCCACACGCGACTGATTCCAGACACATCGCCCCGTTCATGAGCAACGAAGATGCTGGGATAGTCCGGATAGAAGACGAACTCAATCTTGTCAAGATATGGGCGGCGACGATACCAGTGTGGATTAGTCTCCAAGATAACGTGCTGCGCACTTATCTCCGACAGCATGAAGGGTCCCGTCCCTACCGGGCGCAGATTGAATTGAGAGGAGGGGAGTAGGCCCGCCGGCACTGTTCCAAGCAGATGGGCCGGAAGGATCCCCACCGTCGTATAATCCAAGAAGGGCGCAAAGGGCTCCTCCAGAATGAAGCGCACGGCGTAGCGATCTACTATCTCGATGGTCACGGGAAGCCAGGGCTCCGAGACGTCGGGCAAGCCCTGGAAATCAGGATCCTGGATGGCCTGGATAGTGAACATCACATCATCAGCCGAGAAAGGCGCTCCATCGTGCCAGCGCACGTCCTGGCGTAGGTAGAAAGTGTAGGCCAGACCGTCCTCAGATATCTCCCACCGGCGAGCCAGCTCAGGGACGATCTCTCCCCGCTCATCAACTCGCGTCAAACTGGAGAACATTAGTGAGACTAGATCACGATCTATCTCATTGTTCTGAAGAATGGGGTTGATGGCCTTCGGATTTCCAGCAACGCCTTCCACATAGGTTCCTCCGAAGTCAGGGACGATCACGGTGGTCAGGTTATAGGCCAGGTATCCCAACAATACGCCCAGCAGAAGTATGGAGACCAGAGCAATGGCTGTCTGCCAACGGATGTGTCCCATTAGCCGTTCTCTCCTGAAACTATCTCAAAGAAGAAGGTAGCACGGCTTTCGTGCCTCCGAGTTGGCACGAGTGCTGGGCTACCTGCAATCAACGGTAAGAACCCTACGTCAAGCACCTCATCGTTGGGAGGTCATGCCTGCCACAGAACACTGACGACAGAGATGCTAACGAAGAGCACAATGACAACGATGGTGATCTGAAACATCACCTTTTCTACCCCGCGTCGTGTCTTGAAAACGGAGTCTCCTCCCCCTCCAAACATCCGCCCGGCACCGCCTCCCTTGCTCTGCAAAATCACCAGGGCGATAAGCGTCACGGATACGATGATCTGGGCGATATTTAAATAGGTAGTCAATCCAATCCCTCCTACGAGAATTTCCCTGCTTCTCTCTCACCACTTGACAAATCTGCCAAACACCAAGCCGATCCATCACGATTATACCACGTTATCACCTGGATACCAAAAAGAACCCTTGCCGGAATATCGAAGCAGTCACCAGAAGCACTCACTCCCCGTGCAACATCTCGGCCATGGCGGATCGGGATCAGTCCTGGTCGGGATCGGCCCGCCGAGGAGACACATCGAGGAGACGGGGCATCACAGGGAAGGCCGCTTCGTGAACAGCTCCTCAGAGGCAGAAGGAGGAACGAGGACATTCAGAGATCGCGGAATAATCTCTATGATGACCGGGGTACTCCCCACCGGGTCTCCATCCGCGTGAACGGCCAGGGGCGTGGCAGTCTCAATCTCGATACGGCGAGCCCTATAGTACACCATCTTGGGATCCTGCATGTGCTTTCCGGCCAACAGACGAATCACAAGAGACAACATAGTCCAAGTGCCTTGCCCACGGAACACGCAGACGTCCAACAGGCCATCGTCCAGGCGAGCATTCGGGGCTACGCGAACGAACCCTGAATAGAGCTGGGCGTTGCTGGCAATCACCAGCAGCACTCTTCCTCGCAAGGTCTCTCCGTCAATAGTGATCGTCGCCTTGGTACCGACGAAAGCGAGGACCTCCGCGATAGTCGCGATGGCATAGATCAGGTGTCCCAGTCGACGTTTCACCAGATGATGTGGCTCGACTAGCTCCGTGACACGGGCGTCAAAGCCAACGCCAGCACAAAAGATGAAACAGCGGCCATTTACACGCCCTACATCTATGCGCCGAACGTGGCTCTGCGTCATTGCGACCGCCGACTCCACCAGATAGTGCCGCGAAATCGGAGACCAGACCGGCAATCTCAACTGACGGGCCCAAACATTGGTCAGACCAACCGGCAAAACACCGAGAGCGACGTCCGTCCCCAGCAACCCCTTAATGGCTTCCCCCAGAGTGCCATCTCCCGAAGCCACCAACACAGCATCACACCCCATGGCCACAGCTTCCCTGGCGTAGGTAGTCGCATCCCCTCGGCCCAGGGTTTCTCTCAGGCCAATCTCCCAACCTTGCGATTCAAGGTAGGCGATAGCCTGATCGAGATCGGACCTTGCGTCTCGCTGGCCAGCCACAGGGTTGAAGATCACATGTGCTTTCATGAGCCTATGGTACTGCAAAAGGACTCTTTTGTCGACTCTGTCGCAGAGGATATTGCTGTCCCAGCACTGGCCTGAAGTTGCTGTCCCAGCACTGGCCTGAAGTTGCTGTCCCAGCACTGGCTCTTCAGGCCAGTGCTGGGACGCGGAGCCGACTCTCCTGTCTCAGGAGTTGACTTTCCTCGCATGATATGCGACAATAGATATACTATGATCATAGACTTCCATACTCATCTTTTTCCACCCCAGATCATTCAACAGCGAGAAGAATATCTCCAGCGAGATAGGTGGTTCGGTCTCCTGTACGGGAATCCTCATGCCAAGATGGCGACAGCCGAGGATCTCATCGAGTCCATGGACCAAGCCGGCGTAGATGCCTGCGTCGCCTTTGGGTTTGCCTGGCGCGACAATAAATTATGTCAACAACACAACAACTATATCTTGCAAGCCATGATACGCTATCCGGGCCGCATCATCGGATTCGCTATGGTGAATCCCTCCCAAGGAGAATCTGCCCTACTCGAAGTGGAACGTTGTGCGAATGAAGGCATGCGCGGAGTGGGAGAGTTGATGCCCGATGGCCAGGGGTACACCCTTCAGGACGAGTCTGTCATGCGTCCCTTGATGGAGTGGCTGGCAGATCGAGACCTGCCTCTGCTGATACACTCTTCAGAACCGGTGGGGCACGCATATCATGGCAAAGGAACCATGACCCCGGAAAAGGTGTATCGCTTCATTCAGCACTACCCGGAGACGACCATCATCCTGGCACACTGGGGAGGCGGCATCCTCTTCTATGAGCTTATGTCGAAAGTACGGGAGGCTTGCGCGCGGGTTTACTACGACACGGCAGCCTCTCTCTTCCTCTACGACGACCGCATATTCTCGCTGGCGGTGACACTGGCAGAGGACAGGATACTATGGGGCACCGACTACCCCCTGATTGGACATGACCGGTTCCTCCGTCGAGTGGAGTCCGCCGGGCTTTCCCCCGCCTCGGTGAAGAAAATTCTGGGCGGCAATGCAACTCGCTTGCTGGGGCTATCACAAGGAGAGTGTCCCTAGCAGGAAGGCTGGATGAGGGACATTGAGAGCTGCATCCTTCAACAGGCTCAGGATGATCGATAGACGCAGCATGCCTTCGACTACTCACACATAGAGGATGCAAGACATGGAGCATTTGCGCTGTTTCGTGGCTATCGAGTTGGAAGAAGCGATCCGCCAGGAGATCCGCCGCACGCAGACACTTCTTAAAAGCGACCCCGCCGGCAGGCATGGCCGCTGGGTGCGACCGGAGGGAATCCACCTGACCCTGAAGTTCCTCGGTGATGTGCCCACAGATCAGATCGACACAATCGCCCATACCATTAGGAACGCCACGGCAGGCGCTGCCCCATTCAGGGTCTCGTGTGGAGGGCTGGGGTGCTTTCCCAACACTCGCTTCCCTCGGGTGATCTGGATAGGGATCGAGGACCCAGAGGGGACGCTGTTGCGGTTGCAGAAGGCGGTGGAGACCAACTTTAGTGCCCTGGAATACCCACCAGAGAGGCGCGCTTTCCACCCGCATCTGACTCTGGCCAGAACACGAAGAGTAAGCAAGGGAGAGCAGGCTGCCCTGGGGAAACTGGTGGAGCGTACACGGGTGGACAAGCTGGGAGACATTCTAGTGAGAGAGATCAGTCTGATGCGCAGTGAACTGCGCCCCTCCAGCGCTGTGTACACGCAACTAGCAGCCGCACCTCTGCATGCCGAGGAATAGCACGAGGGAGCATCTACCACCCATCCTCTGCCTCTCGACAGGAGAAGATGAACATGCATTACAAGAACAGATATGAAGCCGGGCGGATCCTGGCACAGGACCTGGAACGACTACGAGATGATCCCGATGTCATCGTACTGGGCATACCACGAGGGGGAGTGGTCGTCGCCTTCGAGGTAGCCCGAGCCCTGGATGCTCCCCTCGACGTCTACATCACCCGCAAGATCGGCGTTCCCTACAACCCTGAGTTGGCCATCGGCGCAGTAGCCAGTGATGGCACCGTCTTCGTCGAACACGACTTGGCGGACCATCTGGGGATAACGCCGGAATACATCGAGGCAGAGACAGGCCGCCAACGGGAGGAGATCCAGCGCCGGCTGACTCTCTATCGAGGAGAGAGGCAGGCCCCCGAACTCAAGGGCAAGATCATCATAGTGGTTGATGATGGTATCGCAACCGGAGCCACTGTTCGCGTGGCCCTACGCGCGCTCCGCCATCAATCCCCGCGAAAGCTCATCCTGGCGGTCCCCGTGGGCCCTCCGGATACCATCTCCAAGCTAAGCCACGAAGCGGACGAGGTCATTTGCCCCCTGACGCCCTCGTCTTTCTGGGCCGTTAGCGCGTTCTACGCGGTCTTTGATCAGACCAGCGACGACGAAGTGATTCGCCTGCTGGACCAGGCAGAAAAGGCACGCGGGGAAAAGGGAGGGGAGGAGTGAGTAATAGTATCTCACCATGGTGAATACGCTAGGCTGTCATTCTGAGTATCTCCACGGCGCTGTACGCGCCGTTCAGACGGAAAGAAACTGACTAGTTTCTTAGTAGCCGGAGTGTAGCGGAGGCGAAGAATCTCAGTGTTTGCACAGGAGCAAAGCCCCGACTCACGCCTCGGCATCATGCTCGTCACCAGAAGGAGCCCCTACGCTGGGCGAGTGTCTCCTGACCGCGTCCTCTTCGTTGGACGAAGGTCTCCTGACCGACTCCTCTTCGTTGGACGAAGGTCTCCTGACCGACTCCTCTTCGTTGGACGAAGGTCTCCTGACCGACTCCTCTTCGTTGGACGAAGGTCTCCTGACCAAGTCCTCTTCCCCCTCCTCGAGCAGTTCCTCGTCCACCGGTTCACCTGCCAGCTCATCCTCTCGAGCCTGCTTCTCCATAGCCTCAGCCCGGAGCCTGGCCGCCTCCTCGCGCACAATCGTAGGCAATCGATAGAACCAACGGAGCAGCGCCAGAAGTCCCCAGCAGAGTGCGCCGGCAAAGATCAGTATGGCAACCAGGCCGATGAGTTGCGCGTAGAGCTGTCCCGGGGCGTCCGGCTCGTACCCTGCCAGGGACAAATAGCCCGTCACCCCCTGTCCCACCTTGCCCAGGTACGATCCCTCCCCCACCAGATTCCACCCGGCACCGTAGCGCCCGTCGGCGAAGATGGCCAGAGAGAGAAGCCCCCATGCGCCCGAGAATCCATGAACCGCCAGGGCCGCACTGGGATCATTGAGGCGCAATACCCGATCAGTGAGATAGAGCATCAGAGGGAGAAGAACCCCTGCCACGCCACCAATCGCGAGGGCGCTCCAGGGGCCGATGAAGGCACAGGAGGCACTGGCCGCTACCAGCCCCGCGATGGCTCCCCGCGCGCCCATGAGAGCATCGGGGCGAGTGGTGGTGAACCAGGCATAGAAGAGCGCCGTTAGCGTACCTCCCACAGCGGCAAAGAGCAGATTGACCATCACGACCACGATCGGAATATCGGCGGGCACCAAGGGATTGCCTGCCGCCGAGGCCATCCAACCCAGAACAGCCAACAGTGCCCCGATAATCATGAACAAGGGGAAGTGTACCGGCGGCATTGAGGCAACCTCAGAAAGAGAGATTTCTGGCTTGCGCAGGCGAAAGACGACGATTCCA
>JAKLPW010000005.1 GCA_022013675.1 Anaerolineae bacterium
AACAACAAACGGCCGGTATCCATAACACTCAGCCATCAGACTTATCCAGGCAGGATGGTGAAAGATGTTTGCATTGGGGACCGACTCCACGAAAGCCACCCAACGCTCGTCCGAAGGGACCGTCACCAATCTTGCTGCGTTTTGATCTAGCATCGACTCACACCTTCCGCAAAAAGCTGACCGGATTGCCCTCATCCAAGGTCCGTGATGCGACTTCCCGGCTCAGCACCGACCTGGCTCCGAAGCCAGATCAATCCGCCGCTCTGACAAGCTCGACTGCCGTGACAGAGTGTGCCGGGAACGTATACTCGAACTCCTGTGAGACACCGGTGAGCCCGAAACTCGTGATTGCCACCGTGTCATGGTTGCCATACTCGTTATGGGACTCGAAACTTGCCCCGTTCAAGGTGTAGACCTCAGCACTACCCTGGGGGGTGAACCCGTTGATGCGGATGGTGGTCGTGATGTCATCAGCCAGGTGCCTGTTGATCACCAGGAGGTAGAGCTTGTCTCCAGCGACGCTGGTGTGGGCCGCGAGATAGGGAACATCGTATAGCGGCCCTGTGTTCCCGTATCCGTAGTCGACATCGTAGGTATCGCAGACGACGGCGTTCCGGACGAGGACATCGCCGAAGTGGTTCGTCCACATCTGCAAGGCGTAGTAGTCTGGTCTCTTGTAGCGTTCCCTCGTATCCCAGTCCAAGTAGATATCGCAAGAGGATGCGCCCCCATGAAGCCAGTGCTGAATGCCCAATTCAAGATGGAGATCGGCACTCCTCTGCACCAAGAGGCCTTTGATATCTGCGGTCTGGAGCGCTGCCAGCAGCATGGCCCAGGAGATGGGCTCTGTTTCCTCCGTTCTGTAATCGAAGTCGACCCCCATCTCGCCCACAAGGATGACGATCTCGTCCGCTCTTCCCGTGCTGGCCAGGAGATCATGAAACTCAGACAGGTCGGAGTCGCACTCAATAGACCCTGCCATCACGGCTGGAGCCTTGCTGGCATCAAAGGACTTGACAGGGTAGTACGGGTGCACGACCAATGCGTCCACGTTAGAACCGATCACCCGAAGCAGCGGGATGTTCCACGTGGAATGGCGAACAACAGACGCGAGTGTTGCGCTGGCACCTACTGTGATGCTCGGATCGACCTGCTTCATGGCATCGCGAAAGGCGATGTAGTCTTGACCGTACTTCTCGGGCGAAATCTCGTCAGGATGAAAATAGATCTCATTGCCGATCTCCCAATATTTCACACCATACGGCTCTGGGTGTCCGTTGCCTGCCCTTCGCTGGGCCCAGTAGCCGACTGTGTGCCAATCAAAGCCCTGGTCGTCAAGCCCGATCAGGGTGGCATCGGCAGGATCGCCGTTCACATAGGCCACCCAGGCCATCGCTCGCTTCACCATCTGGCTCAGGTTGCTGTCAATCGATGAGATGATGCACGAATCTGGGTCAGAGCTATCCACCAATGCGTCGGGATAGCCAACAGTGATCAAGGCCTGGCCCTCGGCCCCGATAGCCTCGAGCAGCGCCATATGCTCGTCTACACCGTACTCGTAGGTGTGCCACCACTCCCAGCCGCACCGCGCGGCCGGCCGGGTGCGCGGGTCCCCGATCGAATCCTCGAAGATGGGCAGATCTCCAAGACGAAGAATCGAGGGCTGCAGCTCCTGAATCATCTGCAAGGCGTCGGTACTGAATTGGCTGTCAGTGTCCACAATGGCGCTGCCCGCGCCCGGAGCGATGACGTAGTTCCCGAAGAGGAGCTTGTTCACCGGCCCGATACGTTGCGTCGCGTCTATTTCGATGCGGGCCCCATCGCTCTGCGGCCCAGCCGCAAGGGGCCCCGGCTTCCCGATTGTTCTCTGCCAGACTGCTCCGGACATGGGACGGGTCAACACGATTATCGAGAGCAAACCCAACATCACCAGTGCGACTCGATACGGTAATCCCTGATTCTTGAAGGACATGATCTACGCTCCTACTTGGAGTCCGGCAGTGGTGTCGTCATGGCGCCGACACTCCATGGTCAACGTCAGGTGCAGCAACCCTATCCCGAGTCAGCACACGAGTGTGCCCCCGTTCGGCTGTCGGGTCAACTCCTTCCACAAACGGGACGCCGCCACCGCATCCCCCGGCTTCCTTGAGCAACCCTAGACCGTGGGCGCGCACCGACAGCGGCCCCTAAGGCGGGCTGTGCGTCGGCTAGCTCTCCGAGAGACCTGATTGCGCTTGTTGATCGAGCACCCCGTAGTAGAACTCCTCCAACCTGCGTATGAGGATCCTCCAATCGTAGGTCGTGACAGCTACCTGTCGGGCATTCTCCCCGAGCCGATTGGCAACGTCAGGATTCTCAATCAGGAAAACGATCTTCTGAGCAAAATCCGCGGCGTCCCCGGCCAAGAGCCCAACCTCCTGGCTTTCAAACAAGACCTTGACGTCACCAACCGGGTTTGAGACCGTGGGGCGCCCTATACTCAGATAGTCCCCGATCTTGTTTGGCCATCTCCCCACATTGTAGATCATGTCGGGAAACGGGAGAAGGAACAGGTCGGCGCAACCCAAGTACCAGGGCAGTTCTTCCATGGGCAAGAAGCCTGTCAGGTGGACGTTAGCCTCCACACCGTGTGCCCTGGCCAGATCCAGGACTGATCCTCCCGCCTTCCCAGTGATGATCAACTTGACCGTTGGGCATTTCTCGGCGACGATCGCTAGAGCCTGCATCACGATCTCCAGATCCCAGTGGCCGTCCAGGCTGGAAAAACCCAAGATAGGAGCAGACAACGGGAGACCGACCCGATTTCGGCACTCTTCCCTGGTCCGAGCCTGGAAGAAGTCGGGGAAAGTGCCCCCCGGAAGGTAACAGATGCGTTCGGGAGGAACGCCCAGGCCCTCAGCACGCCGCGCCAGGGCAGTGGATATCACAGTCAGCCCCGCACCTCGTGCGCGAAACGCTTCCTCGTAGTGAGTCTCGAGAGAGCCAAGGAAGGCGCGATACCACTTGGGACGAAACTCGCGGATGATCCCGCCCCGACCCCACCAGTCGTTCCAATCTGACACCAATGGCAACTTGTGACGACGGCAATAGAACAAGGCTGGATATATCGTGGCCGGACGTGTTTCGAAGCAGTGGACGAGGTCATAGGGACCCTTGTCCCGGCTCAGATACACTATTCGATGGAGGAGATCCCACAGATCCCAGCCCGATCGGAGCCGCCCCCACAGCAAGTCAGGAGTCTCGATAGTGCGTACGCCTTCCCATTCCGCCTCGACGACGCCAACTCTGCGATCATCCGCCGTGACGATCAGAGTGACCGTGTGCCCCCTTTGTACCAGGTGCTTGGCCATAGCATGCGGCCTGGCACCGGCTTTCAATCTTCTGTGATGGCTGATCATTAGGACATTCAAATGCCTGGGCATAAGTTGCCTCCCTCTGTAGACTACGGTAATGTCGTGCCCCCAAGAGTCCAGCGATACTCGATCACCGCTGCAACCCCAAGGTTTCGTAAAGGTGCCGGTAGGCATCCGTCATCCGCTGCACACCGAACTCCTGAATAACATGGCTTCTGGCCGCCTGGGCGAGAGTTGATCGCTTCTCAGGATGGTCCAGCAGATCTGCGATGGCTGCACCGATGGCCGAAGATGATCCCGCAGGGATCAGGATCCCAGTCCTTCCGTCTGTCACCACTTCCGATGCTCCCCCCACATCTGTGGCAATGACCGGTTTACCGGCAGCCATTGCTTCGAGAATACTCAGAGACAAGCCTTCGTTGGAAGAAGGCTGAACGTAGAGATCCATAGCCGCCAGGACGCGTGGGATATCCTTCCGAAATCCAGTCCAGGTCACAGCATGAGAGATGCCAAGGCTGGAAGCCAGTGCCTCCAGTGTGGGTCTTAGCGGCCCCTCACCAATGATCATAAGACGTGCATGAGGGTGGCGCGCCAGAATCAGGGAATAGCCTTCAAGCAATAGATCCAATCGCTTCTGCTTCTCTATGCGTCCTGCGAAGCCAATGACTTGTGACTCCGGAGTCAGGCCGAATTGCCGACGAAAAGGATCACGCTCCCCAGGTGCGTAGAAAGCCTCACAGTCAACGGCATTGCGG
>JAKLPW010000047.1 GCA_022013675.1 Anaerolineae bacterium
ACCGACCGAGACACCAACAGCCACACCGGGCCCACCAACGGAGACACCAACGACTGAGCCGGCCCCGACGGCGACGCCAACTGTCGTGGCGAGCTCGGCACTGATCACGCCGGACGAGGGTGGCACCGTGACTTCTCCCGATGGCAGTGTGCAGGTCACCGCTCCCCCAGGGGCGGTGGGTGAGGATGCGAATCTGACCTACACGTGGCTGCCAGCCGAGTCGGGGACCTGGTTCTACCCGGCCGGCTATGCGTTTCGCCTCGATGCCGAGACCCTCGGAGGGGACCCGCTGGCCGGTTGCGCTACGCCTGTCCTCGTCATCATCCGCTACCAGTCCGCCGATGTCCCGCCAGACGTGCGCGAAGAGGATCTCAAGCTGTATGCCTTCGATGAGGACAGCGGAGAGTGGCATGAGTTGCCAAGCCTGACGAACACCGAGACAAACACCTTGGCTGCCATTGCCCCCTGCACCGGTCTGTTCAGCGCCGGCTGGACGTGTTCCACACACCTCCCGCTGATCGTCAAGAGCACATGACCGCTCGACGTGGCCTGGTGATAGGCTTTTCTGGTAGTGCGGCGGGTAGCTGCCAGGAAGAGAGGGTCGCGCCTGTCATGTATGGCCACTGAATCCGTGCTACCTGCAGAGGAAGCGACGCGCACGGGACTATCGGTGAATTCCCGCGCGCGTTTGCTTGCGACGAGCACGAGGGCCGCGGCTCCATCGGCAACCGGCGACGAATCCATCGAGCTGATGGGATCCGAGATCATCCGAGAACGCTTGAAGACCTCGGGCTTGATGGCGCGCCGGAACATGGTGTTAGGAGTATTCACTCCGTTGCGGTGGGCGTTGGACGGCAAAGCCGGCGAAGCCTTCGCGCTTTACCCCGTTCTCATGCATGTAGCGGCGCATGAGCAGCGCATTGAGCGACATGGATGAAGGGCCATGCAGCATTGAAGGGCACAGAGAAAGCCACCGGCTCAACCGGTGGCTTTCTGTTTTGGTGGAAGGTACTGAACACGGACGGGAGAATCAGCGGGTTCTCTTCAGCATTGGTCAGGATTTCTCCGCTGCCGACGGCTTCTTGGCCTATTATGATCGGCCTGCCGACCGGGTGTACCTGTCGGACGACGAGGGCACTGGTTGGATCGGTGGCTTCGCTCCAGGATCAGCCCAGACCATCGAGAACTCCAGGGCGATCCTTCACCTGGTAGACATGAGCGCGATGGGTGAGGGCAACCTTCTCACGGCGACCTGGTCGATCACCTTCAAGTCGCCGGTGGTCGGGGAGAAGCACATCTACCTGGATGTCGTGGACGCTGAGGACGTTTCAAGTGGTTGGCAGCAGATGGGTGACTGGACCGTCTTCAGCCCCATTCCTGTCGTTCCTAGATGGAATCTCATTTCCATTCCCGCCTCGCCTGAGAGCACGGCCGTTGACGATGTCTTCTCTACCATTGATGGGCAGTATGATCAGGTCTGCGCCTATGATGCTGTGATGGAGACCTGGAACACCTACCAAGTAGGTGGTCCGCCCGAGGGAAACACCCTGGCCAATATAGATGAGACCATGGGATTCTGGATTCGGGCCACGGCATCGGCTGAGCTTACGCTTGGCAATTGCTCTTCCTCGACCGCCAGCATCGAACTGTACGTTGGCTGGAATCTGATAGGGTATCCTTCTGGTACCACGCGCCCTATCTCTGAGGCATTGGCAGGCATTGCTGGCAAGTACGATATGGTCTGTGCTTACGATGCGACTGACGCAGCGGATCCATGGAAGAGATACGATACCGGTGTGACATCTGTCTTCAATGATTTGGCGGAGATGGGGCCAGGGCGCGGCTATTGGGTGCACGCATTGGAGAGCTGCTTGTGGAGTCCGGGGGCAGCCCCGGAGCACTCTAAGGCAGTTCGGTCGTACTCCACCCCGCAAGATTCGCCGGATAGCGGCGTGGATCTGGCTCCTCCACCGCTACCTCTTCGTCTCGGCGGGGAATGAGTAGGGGCAGGTTTTAGCCCGGCAAGGATCATCTCTGTGGCGGGGGGCTCAGTTTGAGCAGAGCCCTTTGGGCAGCAGAGACCTGAACCCTGCCCCTATATCTCGTGGACTTTGCACTTCGGAGAGAGTTGCTGTATCATCTAGTGAGAGTAGGGGGTGATGACGGTAAGGAGGGCCGGGATTGCGGCCCCCCGACACGGTGGCCTCCCGACGCGGAGGGTTGAGATCGGCTAGCCAAGCACACACGCAGTGTGTTCCGCTTCGCAGGCACTTGAAAGGAGTCTTGCATGGGTCACGTAAATCGTCGCGCCAGCTTCTCACTCGTGCTACTGGCTATTCTGCTGTTGATCGTCCGTGTGGCCGTTGTTCAAGCAGATGCGATGTTGATGACTACTCAGAACCTGCCTGGCGATGACTTGGGAGGAGG
>JAKLPW010000048.1 GCA_022013675.1 Anaerolineae bacterium
AACGGCAGATACGTTGAGAGAGGAAGAAAGCTGACCAGGGAGCTGATCAAGCAAGGGCGCAGGGGCTGACAGTCCGGCCGACGCCAATGCGAGCAAAGCTGCCCTGAAGACACTCCTCCAGCACCTTGATCATGGAAAGAGAAATTGAGCATGGAAACACGGTAGGTTGTAAAGTTAAATGCCGCATATAGTGGTCCTGTTTCATCTATGAGATTGCCTTGAGTTCGTTCATGAACAGAGTGTTGGGCGTTATGAAGTTGAGTATCCTTCGGGGGTAGTTGTTGATCCATTCAGCGACTTGCTGGATGACCTTTAGGGTGAAGTGGGCGATATCCCTGCCTTTGGCGATGAACCTACGTATGATCCTGTTGGCGTTCTCGTTGGAGCCACGCTCCCATGAGGCATAGGGATGGGCGTAGAATAGCGTGGTGCGTTGGCGTCGCGAGAAGGCGGATGTCTGCATGCTGTCTACGTCGAGGAACTCGCTGCCATTATCGGCCGTGATGGACTTGAACAGGCTGCGGAACAACTTCGCTCCGAACTGCGACTCAATGGCCCTGATGGCGCGCAGAACCGATGCCTGTGACTTGTCGGGGATCTTGCGGCAGATAACATGTCTGGTCTTGCGCTCAACGAGGGTCAGCAGCGCTGCGTTTGAGCCAGCCGTGGGACCTACAACCAGGTCGATTTCCCAATGACCGAACTCTTGGCGTTGGTTGACTTGCTCAGGGCGCTTCTCGATGCTCTGGCGCCGCTCAGGCCGCTTGCGGCGGCGCAGTGTACGCCTGGGCCGGTTGCGCCTCTTACGCTTCTCCCAGAGTGTTTCGTTGCTGACGCCGTCAATCAGGCCCTGATCAATGTAATTGTACAGGCTCTTTGTGCATACAGCACCGTTGATGCCGGCTTCGCGCATGCGAAAAGCCACCACGTCTGGGGACTCCCTGTGCCCGACGATTCGGTTGCGAACGAACTCGACCAGCCCGCGGTTCGCTCCGAGCTTCAGATCAGGCCCCTTGGCTGTGGCGTTCAGATCATGCACATCCTGCCCCCGATCACTGCTATAGACCATTTTCTCCCGCAACTCACTGTCCAGGTGCTTCACACGACCACGGACCAACTCCCGTTCGATCGTGCGCACATGTCGACCCAGGACCTCGGCCATGTCCCGTGGGGGGCGCCCCCCACGGGACATCCTCTCGATCACTACCCGCTCTTCCTTCGTCAAATACTTGCCTTTCCGCCTCTCTCCGCTACAGTATCCCTGTTCCATGCCTTGGTCCTTTCCTCTTGTGTTCCTTCAACAAGACCACTAAGGATAGCGATCCTTGGCATGGAACGCTCTCTCCTATATCTACGGCATTTTACATTACAATTCTCAGGGCGATTCTCAGGGCGATTCCGTTTTTAAGATTGACCGTCCGCAGGCCGTGATGAAGACTGAGGATCGGGGCCACGAGGGCGAATATCTATACCATGGTCAGGAGGTAGAGCGTACCATGCTTGGAAAGAACGGCAAATACCTGGTGATGGGGCTGCTGGATCCTCATTCGCTCGCCTACGCGATAGGTCGCGCTATCCAGGCTCAGGGCGGACAGGTCATCTACAGCATCCA
>JAKLPW010000049.1 GCA_022013675.1 Anaerolineae bacterium
AGGGCAGACACGCTGGTCTGCTTGATGGCAGACACGCTGGTCTGCTTGATGGCAGACACGCTGGTCTGCTTGATGGCAGACACGCTGGTCTGCTTGATGGCAGACACGCTGGTCTGCCCCTACAACTCCTTGGGTCTGCTCTTACGATTCCTTGAGATTGCTCCGTTTCAGCGGATTTGGGCCCATTTCTTTTGCTGTCTCGGCCAGGTCTGAAGCTATTGTCGTCACGTCTCCGCATTGCCCTGTTGGCAGATGATGCATTTCCAGGCGTTCGCGTCCGAGTCCGACCTCGTCGAGCAGATCCTTGACGAAATTTGTCCGTTGGGCAGCGTGATGGCTGCCAGTGGTGTTGTGGCAATCTTCTTCCATGCATCCGGCCACGAAGACTCCATCGGCGCCTAGTTCGAAGGCTCTCAAGAGATGGGAAGCGTCGATTCTCCCTGTGCAGAGCATATCTATCGTCCTGACGTTATCGGGGAGGTCTGCCTTCACCACTTGACGCGTTTCTTCGTCCCCGTAGATGCAGTAGCGGCAACAGAATCCAAGAATGGTTGGCCCAGGAACATCGCCGTTAAAAGAAGAGAGGACATCGTGGATCTTCTGCATGAGTTGGTCTTCGGGGTACAGTACTAGCGTGATAGCTTTGGCTGGACATTCGGAGGCACAGAGGCCGCATGCCTGACATTGAGAGAGATCAATCTCCGCCACGCCGCTGCCGTTAATGACGGGCACGTCGTAGGGGCAGATACGCACGCATGTGAGACAGGTGGTGCATTTGGCGGCGTCCACCACGGCGCCTCCGCCGCAAGTGAGACAGCGATGGGCCGCGTGCACAGCCATCCATTCCGTGTAGCCCAGTTCGACCTCGGCATAGTTGTTGGATCGTTTCTCCAAAGGTAGCGAAGGCATCGAGTCCCTGCCAAACGGCCGGATCTTATCAATGGTCTTGGTTTGCAGTTCATCCAGCTCTTCCGGCTCTTCGAACACCAAAGTGCTGAGATCAATACCCTTGAGATAGGCATCTATGGCAACGGCGGCTCTCTGCCCTTTGGCGGTGGCTCCGATGAGAAGATCGGGACCTGTTACCACTTCCCCACCTGCGAAGATTCCCGACGCGCTGGTGGCGAGGGTATGCTCGTCTACAGCAATAGTGCCACGGTGGGTAATCTCGATACCATCTTCAGGGCTCATGAAGGATGTGTCGGCAGCCTGGCCAATGGCCAGGATCACGGTATCGCCTTCAATGACATCTTCGGTGTCGGGAGCAAAACATGGACGGAAACGTCCTTCCTCATCGAACACAGAGGTGCAGACGATAGTCTCCAGGCCTGTTACATAGCCATCTTTTCCTACTATTCTTTGTGGACCTCTGGAGGGGTGAAGGATGATGCCTTCACTCTTGGCTTCCTCGATTTCCCACTCATGAGCGGGCATCTCTTCGTGACATTCCAGGCAGATCATGTGGACTTCTTTTTCACCGAGGGGAGCCTGGCGAACTGCGGAACGAGCTACATCAACGGCTACGTTTCCTCCTCCGATGACCAGAACTCTTTTCCCAAGGGAGACCTCACGACCCAAGTTGACGTCGCGGAGGAAGTCCATTCCTCCCAAGACACCCTCAAGATCAACTCCATCTATCCGAAGGCTTCTGCTGAGTTGGCCACCGACGGCGATGAATATCGCATCATAGCCTTGCTTCTTGAGGTCTCCAAGGGTCAGGTCCACCCCTATGCGCGTGTTCTTCCTTAGTTCTACGCCTAGTTCGAAGATAGGATCCATGTCGGTTTGGATGATGTCCCTCGGTAGCCTATACATGGGAAGGCCGAGCCCCAGCATACCACCGATCTGGTCGTGAGCTTCAAAGACAGTGATCTGGTAACCCTTCCTTGCCAGATCGTGGGCGGCAGCCATGCCAGCGGGTCCGGAACCCACGATAGCAACCTTCTGCTCTTTGGCTTCTACTTCATCGAGCGGAGGGCCGTGTCCAAGACTCAAGTCGTGTTGTTCGGTCGCAAAGCGTTTCAGGGCGGCGATCGCCACGGGTTCATCAACCTGGGCGCGTCGGCAAACATCTTCGCAGGGGTGCGCGCAGACACGTCCGCAGACGTACGGAAAAGGATTCGGCTCTCTGGCTAGTCTGTAGGCTTCCTCGTATTCGCCGCGCGCAATAGCGTTGATGTAGTCTCTGACTTCGGTGTGTACAGGACAGGCCACCTCGCAAGGAGGACGAGCTTCGGTGACCTTTGTCGCTTCATTAGTGCTCATGCTCGATGTGTCCTTTCCATGTGTTTTGGCCTGAGTGACATGCAGGCTCCATGGTATCTTTGGGCGGATGAATACCTGAGGGTTGGATCTGAGGGGCGGTTCTCGGGAAGGTTTGCATAGCGCGAAATAGCGGTCCGCGCGCTACAAGACTGGTCTTTGTCGGGTGGCGCTTGGTAGAAGATCACCTGATGTCTTTTCCGGTGAGAGATTGAGTGGCTCTTTCATTAGGGTCATCAGCGGCAACGTCATGATTATACTAGCTTTCTTAGGAAAAGGCAAGTATTGTGAAAAAAATCACCGCTATGCGCTCTCCAGTTGAGAGAAAGTGCATAGCGGTGGTAGTGGTTACCATAATGGAAGAGTAATAATGTGAGCAAACGGCAGCCCAGTTGGGTCTCCCGCGTCCCCTAACCCCTCATCGCCCCTTGAGTTCTTCGAGGGCAGTAAAGAGAATCTGATTGCAGGCTTCCATTTGAACTGCGGCTGCCTCAATCTTGTTGGCTACTGATTCCAGGTGGGCTGTCCTTGCCCTGGTGGCCCAGTCACGGAACCCGGTCGCGTGGTCCTTGTTGTGCTCGATCCAGTGCGGGACCAGAACGTGCAGCTTGGCCACATCTTCGGCGCTGATCTGAGTTCCCTGGGCGTGAGAGTGATCAGCGTGGTCATGGGTGTGGCCCGCGTGATGGTGTGTGTGAGTGTGATCGGCATGATCATGCGTATGCTGCACGTGACGGTGAGTGTGGTCACCGTGACTGTGAGTATGGCTTGCGTCGTCATGGGTATGTAAAGTAGCTCCACACGTGGCACAAACCGGCTCTCCGTCAACGAGTATTATGCTTCCTCCACACTGGGGGCAGCTTGCGGTGTCCTGTCCGCAACCACATTCCTTGCACATCTTTAACCTCCTAATGTTGGGATGGTAGTGATTCTATGCTTGGTAGGCGACAGATGCCCTCTTCTCGTTTTATCTCAGTTCGTTTGGCCCTGAGTTCCTGTGATGACGTCTGTCCCAGACGAACTCGAGACAGTAGGGTTTTCCTCAATGGGTGTTAGGTAGACAACATGGCGCAGGAAATCTATCTTTTGGATGCTTGCGCGCACGCTCTTCCGCTCGCCCAGGAGTTCGGCCAAGAGAATCCTGTCATCTTCTGGTTGAAGGAGCACCACATCTCGCATGATCTGCTCTTGCTTGCCGTCTTTGACCAAGTAAACGATCGCCTCACACATCGTTGGGTACCTCCAGTTGGATGGGAGTGGGAACAAAATACTGTTCTACTATGCGATGCTACAGATTCTGTCGTTGCTTCACTACTGTTGCAATCAGTTGCAACAATAACGGCATTGTAGCACGATTCTCTAGGCTCGGCAAATAGGGGATCTGTGGTAACCAGAAACTCTACTTGACAATGCCTGGGTTTCGTAGTATAATCTAACTGAGAATAGCACATAGATGAAATGCTCAGTTATATGCATGTATAGAATTGATAGGTGATGAGATGCCACCAAGACAACGACATCGGGGAGGGCGCGGGGGGCACTGGAGCATGGCTGATAGAGGTGGGGAAGCGTATCCGCAACGCATTAGAGGATTTGTCGAGCCGGCTTTGCTTCTGCTGCTGCACATGAGGCCGCGTCACGGCTACGGTTTGATAGAAGGATTGCAGATGGTTGGGTTTGGGAACTATCCGGTTGATTCCAGTGCCATCTATCGCATCCTGCGCCAATTGGAGACGGCCGGAATGGTAACCTCCAGGTGGGACACTGAGTCAACGGCCGGTCCGCCGAGGAGAGTGTATTGCCTGACAGAAGCTGGGAATCACTATCTGGCAGCATGGGTAGGAGACCTGCGAGCTACTGACAGCATCCTGCACCGGTTCCTCGATGCTTACGATATGCACATGAAGGAGAGTAACGGTGAGCATAGTAGATGATTTGATCCGCAGCTTGGATACCGGTGCGACCCCGAAGGACATCCGGGTGGGTGCGTATTGGACGTCAGTGGTGATGGAGAGGGATGGCAAACTGCAAGCTGGACTGTCGTCCACATTACATAATGATTCCCATCCTCACAAGCATCCACCGATGAGGGCGGCGGGTTCATTGCTGGAATGGAGCGCGTCAGAGTTAGTGGACTTAGGGCGCTCCGAGAGTTTGCTGGAGGCTAGCGTTGGCATGGCGGCGATAAATGCGTTGCTAGAGGTGGATGAAGGAGGCTGCACGGAAGTCAACGCCTCGGATATCATTATTCGCGAGGGAACTGGGAGAAGGGTTGCCATCGTGGGGCACTTCCCATTCATTGCGGACGTGCGAGAGGCCGTGGAGAAGCTCTGGATATTGGAGTTGCGACCGCAGGCCGGTGACCTGCCGGCCGGGCGTGCGCCGGAAGTCATCCCGCAGGCGGATGTGGTAGCCATCACGGGCACGGCTCTGATCAATCATACTTTTGGTGAATTGGTATCCCTTTGTCGCCCCGATGCCTATGTGATAGTCCTGGGAGGCAGCACGCCCCTTTCTCCTGTGCTCTTTCAATACGGGGTGCACGCTGTGTCCGGGACGATAGTTGTTGATATTTCAGCTGTCTTGCAGGCTGTGAGTCAGGGAGCGACGTTCCGGCAGATTCCGGGCAAACGCTTGTTGACTATGGAATCGCTGGTAGGTGAGGAATGAGAACTTATCTAGATTGTTATCCCTGTTTTGTACGTCAGGCCTTGGAGGCCGCGCGGATGGCAGGGGCTGACCAGGAGCGACAGCGAGTTGTACTTAATCGCGTATTGGGTGCCCTCAGGAAGATTGACATAGCGAGCACGCCACCTGAGATCGGCGACCTCATTCATCGTATCGTGCGTGAAGAAACGGGTGCTGACGACCCATATAGAGCGGGGAAGGCGGGGAGTACGCGTCAGGCACTTGCTCTGTACCCGCATTTGAAGGGCTTGGTAGAGGATTCTGTCGATCATCTAGATATGGCGGTACGGTTGGCTATTGCGGGCAATATCATCGACCTGGGTCTTGGGACAGACTATGATCTGTCGGAGAGCGTCGAGCGGGTTGTCTCTCAGCATTTTGCCATTGACGACAACCTAGCCCTCAGAGAGGCTCTGGGTAGGGCGAAGTGGGTGCTCTATCTGGGTGACAACGCGGGCGAGACGGTTTTTGATCGGGTGCTAATAGAGACCCTGGATGTGCCGGTGACCTACGTTGTTAAAGGCGGAGCCATCCTGAATGACGCGACTCTGGATGACGCGCGGGCTGCCGGCCTCGATCAAGTCGCGAGGCTCGTTCCAAACGGGTCGGATGCACCAGGCACTATT
The DNA here is from genome assembly GCA_022013675.1 of Anaerolineae bacterium. Lineage (GTDB taxonomy): Bacteria > Chloroflexota > Anaerolineae > JAKLPW01 > JAKLPW01 > JAKLPW01. The sequence goes on from JAKLPW010000049.1 coordinate 5,577, forward strand.
CTGGAGCGTAGCAGCGATGGATTCCGGCAACTGTATGAGGAAGCTGAATTGATCATCGCCAAGGGACAGGCCAATTACGAGACTCTGAGTGGCGAGGGAGATCGCATCTTCTTTCTCTTGCAGACGAAATGCCCCGTGATTGCAGCCGACATCGGGGCGCCGGTTGGGAGCATCGTACTCAAGCAAGGGGATGGTTCCGGGCGAGCGAGTTGTGATTCATAGCTGTTCGGACTGCATGTGAATGAAGGGCATTGAGTGTTGGATGCTAAGAATGAGAAAGGGGGTGAATGACATGCCAGGCTTTGATGGAACTGGACCCAGGGGTATGGGACCCATGACGGGGCGCGGTGAGGGTTACTGCGTATTCACACTGCCTTCGCCCGGAACAGGAGGGCCTGCCTACGGGTATGCGGGACTGGTGGGTGTGCCAGGAGAGATCGGAGACTATCGCCGTATGCCGCTGGCGTACGGTCCTGCTACCCTTATGGGAGTGGTGTCAGGGCGCTTTTTCGGGAGGGCACGCCTGGGGACGCTCCGTGGCTTCGGTCGAGGTATGGGCCGTCGCAGGGGCAGAGGTCGGAGGTTCTGAAACTCGGGTGAACCTAAGGTTCTCCCATCAGATAACTAGATGAAAGGAGGTAAATGAAATGCCAGGTGGAGATAGAACTGGACCGATGGGAATGGGCCCGATGACCGGGCGAGCAGCGGGGTACTGTGCCGGCTACGATGCTTACGGCTACGCAAACCCTGTGCCTGGTCGTGGGTTTGGACTTGGTTTGGGTGGTGGCTGGAGGGGTCGCGGGGGTGGGGTGGCGGTGGACGCGGTTGGCGCCGTGGGTTCTATGCCACCGGCCTACCCGGTTGGCTGCGTTTCGGACGCGGACCGGCCTGGGACCAGCCGATGTACGCTGCTCCTTATGCTCCCTATGCTCCCGAAGTTACCAGGGAGCAGGAGATAGAGGCGCTGAGGGGGCAGGCCGAGTTCTTCAAACAGGCGCTTGACAATATCTCTAAGTGCCTCGAAGAGCTTGAGAAAGAGTCGTAGCTTAGCAAGGTGAAGTAAGTGGTTCAGGACACATGAGCAGGTGCCGGATGCCCGGAAAGACGTTCGGCACCTGGGGTGCCCTGAAAAGATACGTTAATGTGATTTCATACATGGTCAGGAGGTATCTCGACTAATGAAAGTAGTTGTTACATCTAGTGGCGCCGATCTGAATGCACCTAGCAGCCCGGTGTTTGGTCGTTGCCCCGTTTACGTCTTTGTGGATACAGATAGTATGGAATTCGAGGCTGTGCCGAATCCTGCGATATCCGCCTCTGGTGGGGCTGGAATCCAGGCGGCCCAGTTTGTCGTAGAGCAGGGTGCGGAGGCTGTGCTGACAGGCAACGTTGGTCCTAATGCCTTCGGTGTGCTTCAGGCGGCCGGGGTGCCTGTCTTTCTAACAAAGGGAGGTACAGTGCATGAGGTGGTTCAGGCCTATATGGCGGGGAGCCTCCAGACCGTTGGCGGTGCTAATGTGCAGGCGCACACTGGGTTGAGACCCAGTGGTGGTATGGGTCGCGGCATAGGCATGGGTATGGGCCGCGGCATGGGTATGGGCCGTGGTATGGGCATGGGGGCCGCTCCTTCGGTTCCAGTGATGCCGTCGGAAGGAGTGTCTCGGGGAGATGAGCTTGCCGCGTTGCGGCAGGCCGCAGATGAATTGAGTCAGAAATTGGCTGACGTGACGAAACGGATGGATGAGCTCTCCGGTGAGAAGTGATTCCTGATATGCAGGTAGGCTGAGGCTGGCCGGTGCTGGAGACTGCGACAATGGGGTTGGCTTCCATCTTGAGAGGTGGCTGTGTTAACAGGGGGGCTTCGACTTTCAGGGATGTGGCAAGCCAGAGAGGTGAACCGCCATTATCGGAGGAAGGAGGTGAAATGGAATGATCTATGTCGATACCTCCCGATGTTCAGGGTGTGGCGCGTGCGTGGATGCTTGCCCGACGGGAGCCATGCATCTAGAGAATAGCGTTGCGATTGTGGATCAGACCCTATGCAAGGAGTGTGAAGCTTGCCTGAGAGAGTGCCCAGAGCTGGCGATCCTGAGTGTATCTGAGCCGGCTAAGGCATCTCTGCCTGCCTCTGTACCGAAGCCTGAATCGGGCGTGATTCTGGTGGGGGATAGAGCACCGGTAGTCAAGTACTCCGAGATACTCCCTTCCCTGGCGACAGCATTGGCCTTCGTGGGACGCGAAATCGTGCCGAGAGCGGTGACCTGGCTGCTGGATAGCTGGGACCGGCGACAGGGCCAGCGAGATATGGTAGCGAATCACGAGAGCGATGTGCCTGCCAACAGTTCGGACCTGGGCAAAGAGACAGCTTCTTGTGGAGCGAGTGTTGGTGCAGGTGAGCGCGGGCGTCGACGGCGCATGCGCCACCGGGGTAGATAGTGGAATCCGTCGAATTGTATTGCGAGAGGAGGTGAATGGTATGGGGCGTGGACAAGGCGACGGGCGCGGAGGAGGATCAGCGCGCGGCGGTGGACGTGGACCGGGCCGAAAGGGTGGTTCTAAGGCTGCTGGACCGGGAGGTTTCTGTGTCTGCCCTCAGTGTGGTCACAAGAAGACGCACGTAGTGGGCCAGCCATGCTACGAGATGGTTTGTCCCAAGTGCGGCACGCGCATGACGCGCGAATAGAATAATTATGCCTTACGTCTATGGCCCGGTCCCTTCGCGACGGCTAGGGCAATCCTTGGGTGTAGATCCTATCCCATTCAAGACCTGTAACTACAACTGTGTTTACTGCCAGTTAGGACGCACCAGGCCTGTGACCAACGAACGCAAGGATTTCTTCCCGCCGGAGGAGATACTGGCTGAGGTGGGATCGGCGCTGGAGGCCCGCGTACCGGAAGAGATCGATTACGTTACCTTCGTGGGGCAGGGTGAGCCAACGTTGTGTGCCAGTCTGGGATGGCTTATTCGTCAAGTCAAGGAACTGACCACCATCCCCGTGGCGGTGATCACTAATGGCGCTCTCCTTTCAAGGCAGGATGTGCGGGAGGAGTTGCAGGCTGCTGACGTAGTGATGCCAACCCTCGATGCAGCGGACGAAGCCACTTTCCGGAGAGTCAATCAGCCCTGTCCACGTCTCCGAATTGAGGAGATCATCCAGGGGATGGTCGTCTTTCGTGAGACGTTTGCGGGCCAACTCTGGATAGAGGTTATGCTGGTCAAGGGGCTGAACGACACCGTGGAGGTCCTTCTCTCCGTACGGGATGCCCTGCGCAGGATTCGTCCGGAGCAGGTGCAGATCAATGTGCCGGTGCGCCCACCGGCAGAGAAGTGGGTGGAGATTTCGGACGAAGAGGCGTTGATGCGGGCCGTGGCGATACTCGGTGAGGCAGTGAAGGTGATCGAGCCCTACGAGGGTTCATTCGACTTCTCCGGTTTCGAAACCGTTGCTGATGCTGTGTTGGCCATCATCCGGAGGCACCCCATGCGCGAGGTGCGATTGGTGGAGACACTGAGCCGTTACACCTCCGAAGAAGTACGCTTCACTCTAGCCATGCTCGAAAGCAGTGGGCAAGCCTGTCGCCGCACATACCGAGGCCAGGCGTTCTGGGGCTATGCTGGTGTAGCGTTTGGTGATTCTCGCTCTTCGTCTATGGTGAACTCCCAGGCACAGTAGCAATCGGTGACCGGGTCCGGCGGACAGGTGAGGCATCGGGTGCGGATACGCGGATCGATGGCGCGTGCGAACCCGCTATATTCCACTATGCCCACTGGCTTACAAGGGAAGTCCGGCAGTCCCTTCCTCCGCCTTGCTGTCTGTACCCGACACTCCACCATGCGGAAGATGAGCGTGTGCTCGTCCACCCACTCCGCTTCCTGACGATTGACGGCCGCGTAGAGACGATAGCCGAGAGCTTTCTCCAGAGCTATCAAACCTCCATAAGGAGCGATGTTAAAAGTCCGCATGATGCGCCGCGCTTCGGCTGGAGAGAAGCGTTCCCAGGAGCGGATGTCCAGATTGGGACAAATGACCTCTAGGTAGTATACTGTTGCTATCAGGATCGCCTAGTAGGTCAAGTATGAACGTTAGATGTAGTGGCAGCCGACTCGCCGAGAAAACTTCGCTGTGCGCCGTCCAAGTGGAGCTGCAGCAAGGATACGATCTGTCGCCTGTAGAAGCGCGGATTCTTGCCAATCGTGTTCAGGAACTG
>JAKLPW010000050.1 GCA_022013675.1 Anaerolineae bacterium
AGGGATTGAAAGCCCTGTCTGAAGGTGAGAAGTGCCCGCAGGCACTGGGGTTCTCGCGACCTCGTCGCTAGTCTGGCCACTCCGTGTCGGGGCGGCGAGCGGTGGCTCTGACGCGCTGACCGATCCATGTGAGTCCGTGTTAGTCCGTGTCCCCCTTTGCCCTCCCGCCGTTCGCTCCCGTCGGAAACCCTCAGAGGGATAGAGTGTTCCACATTGTGCTGCAAAACCGCATAGAACCGGCATGGGAAAAGACCTCGGAGGTTTATGTCTAGGAGGAGCAGAGGATTCTATTAAGAAACTAGTCAGTTTCTTTCCGTCTGAACGGCGCGTACACCGCCGTGGAGATACTCAGAATGACAAATGACAGCGACATTATCTTCTTAACATGTAAGAAGGCGCCATCTTAACATGCTAAGGTCATCTTATCATGTTAAGTAATAGCGGCGTTTGGCTCCTGCGCCCTGAGGATGCAAGAAACCATCAGGGACACACAACTTGCGCAGCAGACGCGAAACCCTGACCTGAGCAGAGGGTGAATTACCCAGTCCCAGGAGTTCGCGGCACTCCGTATTGTTGATGGATCCGTGCTGCTCCACGTAGGCGCGAATCAGTTCCGGCCAACGCACGGCATCAATGCCCCGCGCTCGCGTGTACACCGCCTTGCCCAGCAGTTCGACGGCTGCCCCGCGGGCCAGGTGATAAGTTACCCCCTTCTTCTTGCCCCGCCGCTCCAACCATGCCCCTGGCTGCAAGACCAGGCGCTCCAGCACATCCTGTGTGGCAGCCTCTGGCCGCTGCAGCAACGCAGCCGCCTGGCCCAGGCCAATCTCACTATGCTCGCGCAGGTAGGAGAGCAGCAACAACTCATCCAGATCAAACTGCCGCCCTGCCTGTTGTCCTTTGACGACAAAGGTGGCCAGTGCTTCGTCGTAGCTGTCATCGTAAAGCGTGAGGGTGACCGTGTGCTCGTCGGCTTCGTAGACGGGCGGCCGCTTGCCGTAAGCCAGCGGGGGGATGAAGATACGCCGCCGTCCGATGCCGGCTCGCTCCACCAGACCGATCTTCTGAAATACCTCGGCTAGCAGACGGTTGCGAGCTTTCGGCTCGTGGTGCAGGATGTTCTGGGGGGTGATGCCGCCGATGAAACCACCCGGACTGGAGACCACCATTTCCCGTTGCCGATGGTGAATGTAGATGGAGCCCGGCTCCAGGTAGTCCCGGTGAATCAGAGCGTTGAGGATTGCCTCGCGAAAGCTCTCTTCGGGATAAGCCGGGATCTGGACGTGGAACAGTCCTAGCCGCAAGGTGTGTACCGGGTTGCGCTCTGGGTGCTGGATCAGTTCCTGGGTGCGCTGGACGATGTAGAGCAGGGGCGCTTTCAGGTCTTCCCGAAAGCCGATGTCCACGGGTGTCGGTTCGTATAGGTAGATGACTTCGTGCTGGGACAGGACGCGGGCCAGCACCGTGCGCTTGCCCAGGAGCAGCAGTCCAGCACGGGTCAGTTCACCATCTCGCACGGCACCGATGGCTTCCAGCAATTCCTGATCTGACAGGAGCAGCAGTGGCGATTGGGGTCGCAGGCTCTCGATGGTGTTGCGCAGACGGGCGATCTCCACACCATCCAGGGCGTCCAGCCCCAGGTCTTCGGCCGGCTGGGCGCTCCAGTCTATGGCACCCAGGGCTACCTGCCGCCGTTGGAAGGCCTCCGGCGAGTAAGGCATGCAGTTCTTCCCCACGCGAATTTGGTAGAGGCCGGCGGTGGTGCCGTAGGGCGGGGCTGGGCCCCGGGGTACTCGCACCAGAAGCAGGTTTCCCTCTGGCACCAGAAGTTCCTCGATCTCCACTGTGAGGTTGAGGCGGGTGGCATCGTAGATAGCTCGCTGCCAGGTGTCCACATCATAGCCGGTGCAGCCGGTGATGGCCTGCCGGCGGCCGACGACACGATCTCGCACGCCGAAGACGATGACCCCGCCGTCGGCGTTAGCGAAGCAGGCAGCCGTCTCGATGGCTTCGCTCATGCTGGCTCTGGCGTCCTGCCAGCGTTTGAAGTCCAGCACGTCGCTTTCCAGCGCATCAGCCGGTTCCTGATCCAGACGGTCGAGCAGCGCCAGCACTTGCTCACGCGAGGGGAGTCGTTTCATGGTCGGTTTTCCTCCACAATCGCCACTTCTTCCTCGGCTAACCCATACAGTCGATACACGATGAAGTCAATCAGCCGGTCGGTGCGGGTAATGCGGCGCAACAGGGGATGTAGGATTGCCAGGCTCTCCCCTTGTTAAGAGTGTCCTCATCGACTTACGGTCCATGTCCAACATCAATCCACTTAAGCTGAGCGCCTGATGTCGTGTTCTTCATAGAATTCAGACTTGAGTTCGCTCAGCTTCTCTCCAACCGTGTTGCGTACGATGTAGTCCACCACGTCCTCCGGTGTGTAGTAAGACCCGGTGGCCTTGCGTTCTCCCGCTGTTTCGGAGAAGTAGACGTCTCCTACTTCAAGAATCGTTTCCTTGGAGTGTACCTTGCCCGCCTGGGAGTAGGGCACGTATTGGGTCCTCTTCTTGCTGGCCCGCACCACGCGCTGTTCACCCTCAACGACAAACAGATTGTACTCCAAGAGGCCTTCGTATAGGCTTCCCAAATGGCGCACGGAAAGGTCGCGATGGTCAATTGGCCGGGGCGTGCGATCCTGATCGTAGCTCTTGCCTTTGGCCGGCATCGTGCTCAGGCGGACCAGGTCGAGATCCAGCTCCCCCCACTGTATCACTTGCTCCATGGCCTTCACCTGACCAGCTTCTGATCCCCCTGCATCCGCCGCGTGACGTGACAGGCCAGTTCCTCCGGCGAAAGATCGGGATGTCGTTGCTTCTCGGTCGTCCGCACCGCATCCAGGGCGAACTGGTAGGGCCTTAGGGCCAACTCCAGGCCCTGTGGGGGTCCAGGCCTGTGCAGGGGTCATGGCGCGCC
>JAKLPW010000051.1 GCA_022013675.1 Anaerolineae bacterium
ACATTGCCAGGCCAGTCAATCTCCGGATTCAGTTCCAGCAACCGTTCAGATCGCTTCGTCAGCACCTGGAAGGTGTGCCTGGCAAGTGTGCCCCGAGGCACGGCGCATGACGTCGAAGACCCTCTGGATGAAGTCGAGGGGGGCATTTGCGTGAAAGAGATCGCTCATCGAGTTCACGAAGATGGTCTTAGGCTTCTTCTGGCCAAGCGGCTTCTTCCAACTCAGCGGCTTCTCAAGCATGTGCTCGTGTAGGGTCAGTGCGAAGCCATTGGCGTAGTTGGGCTGTCCCATGGCCATCGTTGAGGAGCACGTCCAACTCGTACGATCCTCCGCTCTGTAGTTGCCGCTTCTACAGCACGACGTCGAGTCAGGCTTCGGCGTGCCTCGATCGGTCTCGTCGGGAACTCGGAGGTAGGCGAGGATGGAGTAACCTGGTGATAGTGGGCAGTCGTCTCGTATACATGCGTTCAAGGGAGTGAAAAACTTGACATAAAAACCTTGACTTTGACTGCGGAGTATGGTATAATTGCTGTAGCTCATCTACCATGTGTAGAAGGAGATCCTTTGCCGTCCTCCTCGGGAGGGCGGCAATCGCATTTCAGGCCTCTCTCTTTTGATACTTCCTCGCGAAGTTCCGTCTGCTCTCCCGGAAGCCTAAGTAGAAAGCCGTGATCAGGAACGCTATCTCACCGATTCGATGTGGCCTCTTCTCCAGGACGACAGCATAGTCCAATTCCTCCAGCCACAGATATGTGCGCAGGACTCCGCTACGTTCCCTGAAGTCCCAGACCTTGACCGCATCATCGTGTGAGTTCCGAATCATAGGCGTACACCATGGCAGCCTCTCGGCACGGCGAGGATCCAAGAGACGGTCCCCGGTGTACTTGTCTCTCGCTGTGATCAGATGCCAAAAGGCCTCTTCGTACACGCCATCAGGCCGGCGCCGATCATGCCACACTTGCAACCCATCGAACAGCGGTTGACTCATCTTGAAGTCCCTGACGAATATCGAATAGAGGTTGGCAAGCGTTTCGTCCCATGCCCCGCTCACGGAGACTATGTCTGGAAGCCACTCGGGTCGCGTCATACCGGCGACTCCCTACTAGGTCGCCAGCGGAGGATGTTGACCTTGTCTTCGCGCAACAGAGTGGTTTTGGTTAGGCTGTAGTGGGATCTCTCACGCATTCTATCCACCAGGGCTAGCTTGGCGCTGCTGGAGTCAAGCCCCCGATTTACATAGGAGATGACCCCAATCAGGAGATCAGCTAGCTGCAACTGCTCTACTTCATGAGATCTAGCCAACTGGACTCTCTCAATGATCTCCCTGTCGAAGTCAAGTATGTTGTTGCAGAGCACGTCATGCAGTTTCCTGGCTTTCTCAAATCCTTGCGTGTCCTTGATGTCCAGGTAGATACGATAGCATGCCTCAGGATCAAGGATGACCTTGAGCATGTCGAAGTACATCTTGTAGTACCAATCATCATGAGTCTGCGCGAATACCGCATGCCGAAGCTCGGACTTGTCAGGTACTATGAGCGCACGGAAGTGCAGATCGTCATCATCGAAGAAGTAGTCCATCTCGTCTAGGTAGAATTGGAGCTTAGCGGGAGAGACCTTGGTGAACTTGATCTCGAAGTCAGGTTTGAGGCCGTGTCGCACCTTGATTTCCCTGAGCCGTACCGCGATCTCTCTAGTTTTCTCCAGAGGGCACCAGATCGCACCAATCACCATGGCCTTCTGTCGATCGTGCTCCAGATGACAGCTCTCGTCACAGTAGACGTTGTAGGTTTCAGACATAGTGGTGTCTCATGCCCCTCCGTGTCATTGCAATCCGCCGAATCACGAATCGCTGGTTCCAAGGATTTCGCTGGAGCTCGCTTTGGCGATGAGGAAGTTCACGATCGCCGAGCATGTGACCAGAACGAGTCCCAGATCATCCGCCGTCATCTTCTCTTCATCAATCCCCACGTACTCCTTGCCCTCCGCGATGACCAGCCGTACCTGGTATTCGCGTCTGACCATGATACTACCACAAAGACAGCACCAATACAACACCCTAATCTTAAAGTTTCTCGGTGTCTTCTCGGCGATCAAGAGGAGTCGGGGCAAGGGCTCAGGCTCCTGTTCTTGGCCAGTGTGGATACTGACCCAGCACCGTCTGTTCACGACGTTGCGCGTCTACTGAGTGGGAGCCGTCTGGTTGCCCCAGCACTAATGCCAGGGCCAGGGTGCAGCTTCGGATCAAGCCGGCTTGAGTGCAGGGATGGCGCGGGGTGCTGCGTGAGCGCCCAGGAGGGCGCGATCCTCTAGCTGATAGCTGATAACTCGGGCCGCCCCTCCTTGAAAGCCAGGCTATGCCATTTCCGTGCCCTCTCCGCGGCCTCTCCGTGCCCTCTGTGCCGCCGTGGTTCCTTCTCTTCTTCACCACAGAGACACGGAGAACTCTGAGCCAACTGCGTCGCTGTGCGTGGCATGCAGAGCGACAGCTCGGCATCTTGTATCCTAGCCCGCACCTGCCAGAACAGGCACTTGATCCCAGGTGTGTCCTCTCAGGACGCGCCCCGCTTTCTTCTTGTGAACACCGCCCCACTGCTTGAAGAAGAAAGGCACCTGCGCCGCAAGGCATTGGTCACGAATGTCCATGACCCACTCCTCGGCCATTGGCCGCGCTCCAGGCCCCGATTCGCCACCCACGATGACCCACTCGATTCCGCGCAGGTCCAACCCTGGCAATGGCCCCAAGAGTGGCTCCAATGATAAGAACTTGACCTGCGCATCAGTCTGTCTGAGGTGCTCGATGCGAAACGCGTAGTCCTGGGTCTCCACGCTAACGCCCATCCAGACATTGCCAGGCCACTCAATCTCCGCGTTCAGTTCCAACAACCGCGCCGACCGTTTCGTCAGCACCTGGAAGGTGTGCCTGG
>JAKLPW010000052.1 GCA_022013675.1 Anaerolineae bacterium
AGCGTCTTGCCTTCCATCTCGGCGTGCCCGGATAATCCGCCTCGATGCCGGAAATCCAGCAAGTCCTCCCAGTACAGCGCGCGTTCCTCAGGATTGGGGATGTAGTAGCGCTCGTCGCCGGTCTGCTGGAACTTGACGCGCATCGCCTCGTTGAGCACGGCCAACGTGCTATAGATGAGGGGAATGGTGTGCCCAGCGCCAAGAACGAACCGGTCGCCAAATCGCTTTTCGGGGTGGCGGATGTCCCAGCGCATGACACCGCTCAGGAGCGTAACGAGCAGGGCATGCACCTTTGAGCGGGACCCTCCCGGGTGACCGCTCTGGCGGTAGTTGAGGATCAGGTCAATGACCTGGTCAACCAGGTCCTTGGTCTTCTCCCAGTGTCCGAAGTGCTTGCTCAGCTCCTCGTAGCGCTGGGCAACAAGCTTCTCGGTAGTGCGATTCATGTTGTGTCTCCTCCTTGAGTCATGATGTACGTTGCCTTGTTCAACGTGGCTTGAGAAACTCACCTCTATGTGACGTTCTTGATCGAGTTCAAATCGCCGTCCCGCGCAGCCTTCAGGATCGGCCGCATGTATTCATCTATCATCTCAGCAGTCAAAGGCACGGGCATGTTCTCCAGCTTCATCTTGAGCTGGGGATCCTTGGCGGCAGACAGGGCCCTTTCGATGTGTTCGCCCGTGAACCCCTCCACCTCTCCCAGTGTGGCCGGGAAGCCGATGCGTTTGCCAAGAGCAATCATCGCCTCCGCCACAGCCACACCCAACTCCCGTCCGCTTAAAGCATCCAGGTCTGCATCAGTCAGGCCGGCGTCCTTGAATATCTTGCCCACCATCCGCAGCGGTTCCTCAATTGCCGGAGCAAAGAAGACGGTGTAGTAGGGATTCATGATCGCACACGCCCGCCCGTGACTCAGAACATCCACCAAAGAGAAGCTCGTCAGGTGTCCACCATTGGTGCCACCCAACATGATGGCGTATCCGCCCAGGTCGGTCGCAAGACCCAAAGCCATGCGAGCTTCGGTGTCGTTGGGATTCCTCACCGCCTGCTCGACGTTTTCCACTACCAACCTGATGGTCTCGTGAGCCACTTCCATCATCTTGCTGTAGTAGGGTTTGCCTACGGCCCCGTATAGCACCTCCAACGAATGCGCTATGCCATCCAGAGCACCGTCGGCAGTGAATCCAGGGGGCATGGACTTGGTCACGTCGTAGTCAAAGAGGGCTCGGACCGGCACAACGGCCTCATCCACCACTAGCTTCTTTTGGCCGGTTTTCACATCGGTGATGTTGGAGTA
>JAKLPW010000053.1 GCA_022013675.1 Anaerolineae bacterium
ACGATCGGGCGCGCGAATTGGGAGTGCATTTCACCCAAGGCCGCCCTAGCCTGATCACCGAGGATCCCGAAACACGCAACCTCTACGTACACGCTGAGGATGTGGCACTGGGCCGGGTGATCGAGTGTGAGTACGACATGGTGATGCACTCCCAATTCGCGCGCCCGATCGTAGAACTCCTCGTACCCCTTGGAGGGCGTGCGAATATCCATGTAGTAGATGGTGATATCCATCTCCGGATGGGCCTGCTTCAAGAGGACAGCGTTCTTGATGGCGTACATGCAACAGAAGTTGGAACACCAGGGATTGAAACGCTTGTCGCGCGAACCGACGCAATTGATGATCGCAAGACGCTGAGGGTTCTCCCCATCACTGGGACGCATCAGGTTCCCCGTGGTCGGGCCGGCCGAGTTCGCCAGCCGCTCCATCTCCATCGCCGTCACTACGTTGGGGAATCGTCCGTAGCCGTACTCGGGCATGACGCTGGGATCGAAGTGGCTGAAGCCGGTAGCAACGATTATCGAGCCCACATCCTCCCAAACCAGATTGTCCTCCATCCCAAAGTCGATCGCTTCCAACTTGCCGCAGGCTTCCACACACTTGTAGCAATGGACACAGGCGTCCATATCGATGGTATAGACCAGAGGAACGGACTGGCTCATCGGCACGTAGATCGCTTTGCGGGGGGCCAGATTCATGTCGAAGTAGTTGGGAACTTCAATGGGGCATACGTCAACGCACTCGCCGCATCCATTGCAGCGATTTGCGTCCACATAGCGGGACTTCTCCCGCAACTGGACCTTGAAGTTGCCGACAAAACCCTCGACCCGCTCAACTTCAGTATATGTTCTCACATCCACCTTCGGGTGACGCGCCGCGTCAACCATCTTGGGGGCAAGAATTCATATACTACAGTCCATTGTGGGGAATGTCTTGTTCAACTGAGCCATCACTCCGCCAATGGTTGGTCGCTTCTCCACCAGTACGGTCTCTATCCCTTGATCAGCCAGGTCCAGCGCAGAGCTGATACCCGCCACGCCACCTCCAATGACCATCGCCCGTTTGGTGACGGGGACCTTGATCATATCCAGGGGGACGAGAAACCTGGCCTTGGCGATGGCGGCTGCCACCAGGTCTTTTGCCTTAACCAGCGCGGCTTCCGGCTCGTGACCATGAACCCAGGTGCACTGCTCGCGGATGTTGGCCATCTGCATCAAGAAGGGATTCAGTCCCGCCTCGGCGACAGCTCCGCGAAACGTCGGCTCGTGCATGCGCACCGAGCAGGCCCCTATCACGACCCGGTTCAGGTTATACTTCTCGATATCCTCTTTTATCAGATTCTGCCCACTATCCGCACAGGCATAGAGCGTGTCCGTGGCATGAACCACCCCGGGCAGAGTTGCTGCGTAGTCGGCCACTGCTTTAGGACTGATCACACCGGCAATGTTGGACCCGCAATGACAGACATACACACCGATGCGAGGACTTTCGTTTCCGTTGTCTTCTGCCATATCACTCCTCATTGCAGTAAAGAACCCCTCGTCCCAGTTGCTCAACTGGTCAAACCAACCGGGACGGAGGGATAGACTCGGATACTAGCTTCCGATCACTTCCTCGATAGCCAGCTTACGGCGCGATTTCTGAGCCCGCCGATCAGGCGTGATGAGTTCCAGCGCTTCCTTGGGGCACCACTTGACACACTGAGGACCGTCCTCCTCGTCCTCGCACAGGTTGCAGATCTCAGCCAGCTTGGTCGCAGGATTGATCGAAATCGCTCCAAAGTCGCAAGCCTCAATACACCAGGCACAGCCATCACATCGATTCGCATCGACTCGAATGACTCCGGTGCCTGGGTCTTGGGACAGCGCATCCCGTGGACAAGCGATGACGCAGGGAGCGTCCTCACAAGTACGGCAGGCTACCGCCGTGATCAATATCTTCTTAGCTCGTACGGTCCGAATGCGGCTCCTGAAGGTATTGAACTCGCCGGTCTTGGTATACGAACAGATGTACTCGCACAACTGACATCCCACGCACTTCTCAGTGTCGCAGGTGATGTATTGATACTTGGAAGTCGAGGTAGGCATCGATGCTCCTCCTATACTCCGATCTCTTCAGCAACGTCGTCCATTCCCAAGGCGACCAATTTTTTCTTGGGGATCAGCCCTTTCTTGGTCCAACCCTTGGCCTTGTAGTACATGTCCTTCAGTGCATCCAGCTCCTCTTGGGTTACCAGATAGCCAGCGGAAGGGCCTTCTTTCATCTTCTCGTGCTGCCAGCGCCAGGGCAGATGGTCATCCTCTATGGTCCAGCCTTCACGGATGTTAAAAGCCTTCTTGATCGTGTGAGCCCGCTCACCGATGAGATCAACGTCATCGTAGCCGAAATCCCAGCCCGTCGTGGCGTTGATCAGCTTGGCAATCATCGGCCACGCACCGGCCCGATCAGCCTTGCCGGTGAAGCAGCGCCGAATGAACTTGCAGAGCGGGAGAGAGTCGTAGACCGCCGCGTATTCCTCGGTGCTCTTGGCCAACTCGCCCCGGGTATCGTCAATGGTGAAGCGATCGACTTCTCCCTTAATATCGGGGTCGTAGGCTGCCGAACGGTTGTGACACCCACCCCGCACCCCGGTTGCCAACCCGAGGGAAAAAGTCTTGAGAGCTCGAGCATCGTAGCCCGGCAACTCCAGGCCCTTGATGTTCATGGCCCACTTGTAGCTCTCGGTGCCTCGCTCCTCGTCCACTTGCTTGCTGGCACGACGAGTTCCGTCCGCCAACAGGTTGCCCATGTAGCCCTCGCGATTGTACATCATCTCCGTGAGTGTTACAACGGCCTCGCCATTGCCGAACTCGGCCTCGAAACCATCGGGGTACTTCTCGCACTTGAAGTCCTCTTTGGTAAAGACGCCCTTTTCATAACATTCAAACGCCCAACTGATAGTGACGCCCGTGCTCATGGTGTCCAGCCCACCCTCATTGCAATTCGCGATGGCCTGGATGACTGCCTTCATATCGTTGAGACCACAATTCGACCCTAGAGCATAGAGGGATTCGTACTCGATGTGAGCCATTGCACCGGCATAGGCTCCTTCCTTGACGTGGCCAACTTGCTCGCAACCGATAGGGCATTGAGCACAGGCAATCGTCTTGGCCTTGTTATGCTCGTGCAGGTATTCTCCACATACCAGCTCGGCATCCTCAAAGACCCCCTCCTGATAGTTGCGAGTGGGTAAGAGCCCCAGCCTGTTCATGCTGAGCACGTTCGACGAGGTTCCCAGAACGCGATACTTCTCTGTGTGGGGACCCTGGGCCGCCTGCTGAATCTCGAACGAGAGCTTCATTAGCTCTTCCGGGTCTGCCACAACAACCCCATGAGTACCTCGGATGGAGAGCGCCTTCAGCTTCTTCGAGCCCCACACCGCGCCCTGGCCGCAACGGCCTGCCTTGCGTCCATCATTGCTCACGTTGGCGATCCGGGCCAGCTTCTCGCCCGCCGGTCCAATCGAGGCCGAGCGGACCTGGTCGTCGCCCATCTCCTCTCGAATTGCCTCTTCGGTCGCGCCACAACCAAGGCCCAACAGATGAGAAGCATCGCGAAACTCGACTTTGTCATCGTCGACGAAGACGGTAACCCAGTCATTGCTGGCATTATGGATGACGATACCATCCCACCCCGATCGTTTCAGACTGATCGGTAGCCAGCTCCCCGACAGACTGTCGCCGACAAAGCCGGTCAGTGGTGACTTGGAAACCATGCCATACTTGCCACCGACCGGTACCGGCGTCCCAGAGAAAATGCCTCCGGCTATACAGATGGGATTTCCGGGGGAGAGAGGATCGCACCCCACTTCAATGTTTTCCCAGCATAGCCTGGAGGCCATGGACACGCCACCTATGTACATCTTGTACCACTCTTCAGGCTTAGACTCCGACCAAGTCTTCCGGGTGGCAAGATCAATGTGAAGGATCTTTCCCCAATATGCATACATAAGGCTCACCCTCCTGCATCTACAAAGAAAAGTAGTAAGTGTTGCCCATCTTCGGGCCTCATCTCAAAATCATTCACGACGCGTCGCCCATCTATGTTCAGCAGATAGGGCGCTGCCAGTTCATAGGTTTGGGGGGTGATCACCGGCCCTAGGAGGGCCGGAAATGTCTCCGCAAGCCGGACAACAACGTCGCGCATGCAAGCATCTTCGCTCAAATCAAGGACAACCTCCTTCTCCCCCGCA
>JAKLPW010000054.1 GCA_022013675.1 Anaerolineae bacterium
TACAGGTGCTGGTATGTAGTTGTCTATGACCCGCAATAACTCCCAGATCGGCTCGTACTCCGGCGCATTCGGATCCGTCGACTCCGACTCCAGAGCCAGCAAGGCTGACCCTCGCACGATCGGTATGTCATCCCCAGGAAAACCGTAATCGTCCAGTAACTCCCGAAGCTCCAACTCCACCAACTCCAATAACTCCGGATCGTCCATCAGGTCCGTCATATTCAGAAAGACCACCATGCTCGGCACTTCCACCTGCCGCGCCAGCAATATGTGCTCCCGCGTCTGCGGCATCGCCCCTTCCGGAGCCGCAACTACCAATATCGCCCCGTCCATCTGCGCCGCACCCGTGATCATGTTCTTGATGTAGTCCGCGTGCCCCGGACAATCCACGTGCGCATAGTGCCGATTCTCGGTCTCGTACTCTACGTGCGAAATCGAGATCGTCAGACCCCGAGCCTTCTCCTCCGGAGCGTTATCTATCTGATCATACGCCATGAAAGAGGCAAAACCCTTCATCGCCAGCACCTTCGTCATCGCTGCCGTCAGAGTCGTCTTGCCATGGTCCACATGGCCAATCGTCCCAACGTTCACATGTGTCTTGGTCCGCTGGAATACTTCTTTCCCCATTCTAGTCCTCCTTTTCGCTAAACAGTGCGGTCAAGTTCTAGTACCCTAGATCGGGGGCGCAAACTTGATAATTATACATGATTCCGTCTCGTTGACAAATCGCCTATAAAGCACTTTCACATGAGGCCCAATTTGCCCAGAAGTTGCTCCATGATCGCCCGGGGCACCTCATCGTAATAGTCAAACTCCATCGTAAAGGTGCCGCGACCCTGGGTTGCCGAACGGAGTTGTGTTGCATAACCAAACATCTCTCCTACTGGCGCGTGAGCCCTTATCGCCTGCACTCCGAATCCTCGGGGTTCCATTCCCTCAATCTGAGCCCGTCTCGTACTCATGTAACCGATCACCTCACCGGTGAATTCCTCAGGGACCACCGCCTCCAACTTCATAACCGGCTCCAAGAGAACTGGCCCAGCATCTTGGACTCCCTTACGTAAAGCTATCGCACCCGCAATCCTATAGGCCCTTTCGGTGGAGTTCCCCTCTTGGTACGAGCCCCCAACTAGCCTGGCTCGGATATCCACCAATGGATATCCCGCGAGAACTCCACTTTCCATCGCGCCTTCGATACCTGCCTGAATCGCCGCCACAAACTCAGCGGGAATGGCATCCGGGCCTACTTCACTCGCAAACTTGAGCCCTTGCCCCTTCTCCAAAGGCTCCACCTCCAGGACTACATGCCCGTAATGATCCTTGCCCCCTATGTGACGAACGTACTTTCCCTCCGCCTGTGCTGAACGAGTGACAGTCTCCCTGTAAGCAACCTGCGGCTTTCCTACGTTTGCCCAGACTTTAAACTCCCTAAACATCCGGTCCACCAGGACTTCCAAGTGCAACTCGCCCATCCCAGAGATAATCGTCTGCCCGGTGTTCTCATCAACTTTGACCCGGAAGGTTGGATCTTCCTCTGCCAGACGCTTCAATGCCTCTGCCATCCTATCCTGGTCAGCTTGCGTGCGAGGCTCGATCGCTACCGAGATCACTGGCTCGGGGAAGCTGATCGTCTCGAGCACAATGGGGTGTTTTCGACTACACAGCGTATCTCCCGTGAAAGTGCGTCTTGCCCCCAGAACCGCTGCTATGTCGCCAGCCCCAATGCGTTTGATTTCCTCGCGCCGATTAGCATACATTCGAAGAATACGAAAAGCACGCTCGTTCTTCCGCCTGATGGGGTTCAGAACGGAACTCCCCACCTCTAGCTCCCCTGAGTAGACGCGGATGTATGCCAATCGCCCGACAAAGGGATCCGTTACAATCTTGAAAGCCAGAGCGGCAAATGGTTCGCTATCATCAGCGAGCCGCTCTTCCTCCTTACCAGTATCAGGATTGACGCCCACTATGGGAGGTCGATCTAGCGGCGAGGGAAGATAATCAATGATAGCCTCCAAGACTGGCTGCACGCCCTTGTTTCGCAAAGCAGCTCCACAAAGGACCGGGACCAATCGCCTATCCAGCGTTGCTCGACGGAGAGCCTGCCTTAACTTCTCTCCTGAGATCTCCTCACCCTCAAGGTACTGCTCCATCAGATCGTCATCGGTCTCAACGATCTTCTCTATCAGAACCTCTCTCCAATGAGCAACATCTTCCTGTAGATCAGGAGGAACATCAGAGATAACCTGCTGCGTACCCAAACCGTCCGAGCAAATCAACGTCCGTTCGGCCAGCAAGTCCACCACACCGACGAAGGATGATTCCACTCCAACAGGGATCTGAACTGCCACAGGAGATCCATCCAGGCGCTTGTCGATCATGTCGATTGTACGCCAAAGGTCCGCGCCGACCCTGTCCATCTTATTAACGAAACAGATGCGAGGTACGTGAAACCGATCCGCCTGACGCCAAACAGTCTCGGACTGGGGTTCCACTCCAGCCACAGCATCAAAAATTACCAGGCCACCATCCAACACCCGTAAACTGCGCTGTACCTCCACCGTGAAGTCGATGTGCCCTGGAGTATCAATGATGTTAATCTGGTGATCTTTCCAACTGCAGGTAATCGCAGCGGCGGTAATCGTGATCCCTCGCTCGCGCTCCTGCTCCATCCAATCCGTCACGGTCGTACCATCGTCCACGTTCCCCATGCGATGGGTGAGACCAGTGTAAAACAATATTCGCTCGGTGGTAGTCGTCTTACCTGCGTCAATGTGGGCGATTATTCCAATGTTCCGAACTCGCCTGAGAGAATGCTCAGCGGACATGGAACTCCCACCACCCTCCCTGCTGCTCTCGCCTTCCTCTGTGTCAGAATGTGGGCACAACCACCAGCCTCTGGTATCCGAGACCAAACCCTACCACTGATAATGAGCAAAAGCCTTGTTGGCATCTGCCATCTTGTGCGTGTCTTCTTTCCTCTTGACGGTCACGCCCGTGTTCTTAGCGGCGTCCACCAGCTCTCCGGCAAGCTTCGTCGCGATTCCCTTCCCAGGGCGATTGCGGGCCGCATGAACAAGCCATCGAATGGCCAAAGAGAGCCTTCGATCGCTACGGACCTCTACTGGCACCTGATAGGTAGCCCCTCCCACTCGCCTCGGCTTCACTTCCACCATCGGCGTTGCGTTCCTAACCGCTTGCTCCAGAGCCTCAAGGGGCTCTTTGTGCATTCGCTCCCCAACGAGGTCCAGTGCATCGTACACGATTCTCGTAGCAACGCTCTTCTTGCCATTAAGCATGATCTTGTTGATGAAGCGTGTCACAAGCGGACTGTTGTACTTATGATCAGGCTTTACCGGTCTTCTCTTGGCTTGACCACGTCTCGGCATCTACTCACTCCTCCCAAACCGGGCTAGCAGCCCGTAACTCAGTCGACCTTCTTCACCTTCTTCAATACCAATACGAGGATTTCTCGAGAACATCCCAGGTATCCCAGCACCTCAGAAGCTCAACAAACCAATCCAAGACTTGCGCTTCAAGAACACTCTTCTACCCTCAGACATAAGACACAGGATACGTGGCATAACCTTATCACCTTGTATCCTGCATCCTGAGATCAAGCAACCATCCGTTGTTCGAGAACACCCCACCTGGCGTGAGATACCCCCGCAGATAACTACTTCTTAGGGCGCTTCGCTCCGTACTTGGAGCGGCCTCGCTCGCGATTATCCACCCCAGCAGTATCCAGCGTCCCACGTACTATGTGGTAACGCACGCCAGGCAAGTCCTTGACGCGCCCTCCCCGAATCAGCACAACGGAGTGTTCCTGAAGATTATGTCCTTCCCCGGGAATATACGCCGTTACCTCGATCTGGTTGGTGAGGCGCACCCGAGCGACCTTCCGCAGCGCTGAGTTCGGCTTCTTTGGATTCATCGTCTTCACTTGAGTACAGACACCACGCTTCTGCGGTGAACCCTTCTTCCGCCGTGTCGTCCGCCCCGTCAAGGCATTGTAAGAATACCGTAGTGCTGGTGCTTTTGCTTTCTTAACCTTTGCCTTCCGGCCTTTACGTACCAGTTGATTGATCGTTGGCAAACCTGCCCTCCTAACCCACCAAGTGAGCGTCTCGACCCACAGACAATTATTATACTATCCGGCTTGGAAACTGTCAAACTGGTTACCAAGAAGTAGCCTAAGAAACAGCCTCTAGGCTAGAACTCAAGTCGGCCATGGTCACATTTTTACGCAGTGCCTCAGCCGGATTCCGCGGATTTCCTTCACTCCACTCGACTGGACATCCCTGTGCTAGCGCCTGGAAGCCATCAAGCCAAATCCCAGCCTGGGCAGGGCCTCTACAGTCTCCTCTCGCCTAAACTGTAGCGTCTCGCCCCTCTCATTCTGAACTTCCACCGCTAAGCCCAGACTCTGCAACTCTTTCACGAGCACTCGGAAAGACTCAGGGATGCCGGGATCAGTGATCCTCTCGCCTTTCACGATGGCCTCGTAGGTCTTGACGCGCCCCTCTACATCATCCGACTTGATGGTCAGCATCTCCTGGAGAGTGTGAGCCGCCCCATAGGCCTCTAAAGCCCACACCTCCATCTCACCGAAGCGCTGTCCTCCGAACTGAGCCTTCCCACCCAGAGGTTGCTGTGTAACCAAAGAGTACGGGCCGGTAGAGCGAGCGTGAACCTTGTCTTCCACAAGGTGAGAGAGTTTCATCATGTAGATGATACCCACAGCCACAGGGTGATCTAAAGGCTCCCCAGTTGCCCCGTCGTACAGGATCATCTTGCCAAGAGTGGGAATGGGCTCTCCTGTTTCCAGCATGACTCGCTGCGCTTCATCGTACAGATCTACATCATGCACATCCTTCGTATCATAGCCTTGATACAGCATCCAGAGTCGCCAGCAAACATTCCGTGCTTTCTCGTTTCTTGCGGCGCGCTTTTCGTGACTCAGCACCGCCTCGCCCTCATCTTCGAAAACCAATATCTCATCAGCAACAAAACCCTTCTCTTCAAGCCACCGTCGTAGCCAGAACCGGCGAGTCTCGGTCCGATCCCTTAGCAGATCCTCAATATCATACTCATCCATGCCAGCTTCAAGCAAATGAGACTGAAGGAAGAACCTTCTTGCCTCTTCGTCATCCTCGATCTCGTCGGGATCCACTTCATCCTCTTTTACCCAACTCCAGGCCCGTTCGCCGAGATCATCCCAGGCGCGATCAATCAACCAGGCTCGTGCAAGCTCAGCGCTGATCTCTCCCTCATCTGCTCCATCGAACACTGGAGACATGACTCGAAATCCAAGCCGGTCGGCCGCCCAGCCCAGGTGAGTTTCCAGGATCTGGCCAACATTCATCCGCGAAGGCACTCCCAGGGGATTCAAGATGATGTCAATCGGTGTGCCATCGGGCAAAAAAGGCATGTCTTCGACAGGTACAACCTGAGAGATCACTCCCTTGTTGCCATGCCTGCCAGCCATCTTGTCGCCCTCAGTGATCTTTCGGCTCTGGGCTACACTCACCCGTACCAGTTTTTCCACCCCAGTGGGCAGATCACGGAACTCCTCGCGAGAGAATGTAGAGACCGCCACGACCTTTCCCTTCTCACCATGAGGGAGCCGCAAGGAGGAATCCTTGACCTCTCGCGCTTTCTCGCCAAAAATGGCCCTCAGCAATCTCTCCTCCGGGCTCAACTCTGTCTCACCTTTGGGAGTAATCTTGCCTACCAGAATGTCACTTGGCCTCACAGTCGCTCCTACATAGATCACGCCCTCTGTATCCAGATTGCGCAGAGCGTCATCCCCAACGTTCGGGATGTCTCTAGTGATCTCTTCAGGTCCAAGCTTCGTATCTCTGGTCTCGGTCTCGTGTTTCTCAATGTGCACTGACGTGTACTTGTCCTGCCGCACCATGTCTTCACTGATCAGGATGGCATCTTCATAGTTGCCGCCCTTCCAAGACATGAAGGCAACCAGCACATTCTGGCCCAGTGCAAGTTCACCCTGCTCCGTAGCAGAAGCATCGGCGATGACCTGCCCCCTCACAACCCTCTCGCCCTTCTCAACCAGAGGGCGCTGGTTAATGCAGGTGCTCTGGTTGGAGCGCTCGTACTTCTTCAGCAAGTGCTGTTCTATCTTACCATCGTCGCCCTGTATATCGATCTCCCTGGCTGTGACACTGTTGACTTCGCCATCAATGTTGGATATCACCAATTGGCCAGAATAGAGCGCCGCTTCCGCTTCCATGCCAGTACCCACGACCGGCGCTTCCGGTCTTAGTAGCGGCACACCTTGCCTTTGCATGTTAGATCCCATCAAAGCACGGTTGGCATCATCGTGCTCCAAGAATGGAATTAGGGCAGCGGAAACACCCACGATCTGTCTAGGCGATACATCCATATACGCAACATTGTCTGCTGACTCGAAAAGGAACTCTTCATTGTGCCGCGCAGTTATCCGCTCACGAACGAACTGGTTTTTCCTGCCCATAGGAGTGTTGGCTGGCGCGATGATGTAGGGAGCTTCCTCGTCGGCGGAGAGATAGTCGACCTCCTCGGTCACTATAGGAACAATTCTCACTTCTTCCAGGGGTAGACCTGCAATGCGCTCGGCGAGGGCCTGATTTATTCCCGTACCTGCCTCGGCCACCACTTCGCCACTGTCATCGTCAACAACACGCTCTCCCAGCACCTTGCCAAGCAAATCCTTCACATCGTTGGGTACGGTGTGCAAAACTCTCCTGTAGGGAGTCTCAATGAATCCATATTGGTTGATCTTGCCATACAGGGCTAATCGGCCGATCAGGCCGATATTGGGACCTTCCGGCGTCTCAATCGGACAAATGCGCCCGTAGTGGCTGTGATGGACGTCACGCACGTCAAAACCTGCTCGCTCGCGCCGGAGTCCTCCAGGACCAAGAGCAGACAGCGTACGCTTATGGGTCAACTCTGCCAATGGATTCGTCTGGTCCATGAACTGTGACAACTGCGAACCGCCAAAGAACTCCCGCAAGATCGCAACCACCGGCCGAATGTTGATCAGACCGATGGGAGTGATCTGCTCGGGATCTCTAATACTCATCCGCTCTCGAACCACACGCTCCATGCGTAATAGTCCAATGCGCATCTGATTCTGAACCAGCTCCCCAACCGTCTTTATGCGTCGGTTTCCCAAGTGATCGATATCATCCTCATCCTCAACGCCATTGTTGACCCTTATGACGCTGCGCACGATCTCGATAATATCGCTCTTAGTCAGAGTGCGCCTGCTGAGATCCATATCCAAATGAAGCCGGCGATTCAACTTGTAGCGACCCACCTTCCCCAGGTCATATCGGCGAGGATTGAACAACAGCGATTCCAGGTAGGACTTGGCATTCTCAAAAGTAGAAGGGTCTCCAGGACGCATTTTCTTGTAGAACTCCTCTAAAGCCGTCTTGGAGTCCTTGGAAGGTCCTTTATCGATGGTGCTCTCCAGGTATCCATGCTCCAGCATGTTATCCACCGACTCAAAGAGAGCCATCAGTTCCTCGTCCGTCCCCTCCTGAATGGGGCTGTCAGCCAATCCATCATCCACACAACCCAATGCCCGCAGAAGCACTGTTACCGGAATCTTGCGCTTGCGATCCACTTTCACTGAGATAATATCGCGCTTGCTCGTTTCGAACTCCAGCCATGCGCCCCGACTGGGTATCAGCTTCGCCTTGCATAAGGGTCGCCCAGTGGTCCTATCCGGATCGATTGTGAAATACACTCCAGGCGACCGGATTAATTGGCTAACCACAACCCGCTCGGAGCCATTCACAATGAAGGTGCCATTCTCAGTCATGAGCGGGAACTCGCCCATGTATACCTCTTGCACCAATGGCTGATCCGTTTCCCGGTTATAAAGCAAAACTGTGACATAGAAGGGGGCCGCGTAGGTCATGTCCCGGTCACGGCACTCTTCCTCACTGTACTTGGGAGGCTCGAAACGATAGCCAAGGCCAAATTCATTGTTCGGATCTTCACCAAATCCCGGGAAGTGCAGCTCCAACGCTTTATTGAAACTCACGATAGGAGAGATTTCGTCAAATAGCTCGCGAAGCCCGGTCTCGCAAAACCATCTGTAAGACTCCAACTGCACCTGGATCAGGGGGGGAACTGGAAGCACATCTTCAATGCTCGCATAGGACTTGCGACGCCGCCGGGACGAGGCGCCGACCTGGTTCGGAACAGCACTCCCTGAAATCATCATTCTCTAGTATCTCCTTACAAACCGAAGCTCGTTTATGCCCCCTCCACTGTGGAAGACACGGGACACACAGACATCACGAGGCAAGAGACTTAGTCATTACTCTGTAGGCATACTCGTAGGCATACTCCGCGGAATACGGATCGAGGTTCTTTCCAAGACGCGAGAACCCCCAGGAAAGAGTGCCTCCTCGACCAATTCCATTGCGAGGGCAAGGCAAAAGACGATGGGAGCAGAAGCTCCTGGCAACACTGAAAGGATCACTGCAAACTTCCGGGAATCTCAACGGTAGGACAAGTCCTCAATAAAGTCAGAGCACTGAGTATAACTCAAATGGGTATTATAAGGGAATTCAGAGATTACGTCAAAATAGCAATATACGAGGTTGTGGAAAAAGGCCACCCGCCAGACTTCGGAAGTCTTCAGAGGGATAGAGCGGATGAATCGTATCGTCGTGCACTAGCCACACTGCGAATAGCCACACGAGCGACAAACGACGCATCCTTCGCTTGCTTCTAGTATGCCGCCACATTCCGGGCACTCTGGGCAAATGTCAGCGAGAGCTGTGGTGTCAGCGCTCTGTTGTCCATCATCCAACCCGGTCAGGACGAGGGGACGGGCAATTCTGGCCTTGGCATCGGCGGCATTCCCAGCCTCCTCTATGCAACGATCAAGATAGCGATCTAGCGCCTTTGCAATAGCATCAGCACAAGAGAGTATGGACCCACCATTGTGCCAGGAAGGAGAGGGACAACGGATGCCCTTCAATTGACGAATGATAGTCGCTGTATCGACGCCAGATCGGAGTCCAAGAGAGATCAATCTCCCAATGGCCTCCGAGTGAGACGCCATGCACCCACCTCCTTTTCCCATTTGCAGGAAAACCTCGCAGAGTCCCTCTTCATCTTCGTTGATGGTCACGTAGAGGTATCGACCACATCCCAGCGAAACCTTCTCCGTGGAACCTTGGGTTATGGGCGGGCGAGCACGAGGCAAACGAGGCTCAGTTTCGCCATCCTTCTGTTCGGACAGTCCTCGATTCAACACTTGGGCTTCCCGGCTTCCATCTCGATAGACGGTCAGCCCCTTGCAACCCAACCGGTAGGCCAGCAGATAGGCTTCACGCACGTCATCCTGCGTCGCACTGTGAGGGAAGTTGATGGTTTTCGATACCGCGTTATCCGTGTAGGCCTGAACAGCGGCCTGCATCCTCACATGCCACTCAGGTAAAACCTCATGAGCAGTCACGAACACCCTTCCGATATCTATCGGCACTCCAGCGATACCCTGCAAGTCTCCACTTTGGGCCAACTGGCGCATCAGCTCGTCGCTGTAGAAACCTCGTTCCCTGGCTATGTTCTCGAACAGGGGATTGACCTCCAGCAGCTCCTCTTCCCCCAAGACATGCCGTCGCATGTAGGCAAGTGCAAAAACAGGCTCAATGCCACTAGAGACTCCGGCAATAATGCTGATGGATCCCGTAGGGGCAATGGTAGTCGTGGTGGCATTTCTGATCCCATGTTGACGGATTTCTTCAGCTAGCGCACTCCAGTCAAAGGTTGGCGAATCTCTCAGAAGCTCGACGTCAGGCACATCCTGTTGGAGTTCGCAGACAGAGACAGGCAAGCTACCGTCAACATAGATCGAGCCCTTAAAAGCAGGAAAGCTGCCCCTCACCTGTGCCAGTTCTACGGAGGCCTCCTTGCTCCAGAAACTGATGGCCTCCATAACCTTGCGAGCAATGGCCACCCCTTCCGGAGAGTCGTAAGGGACACCCAACAACATGAGCATATCAGCGTATCCCATCACCCCCAGTCCTATCTTTCTGGTTTTCAGAGTAGCCTCGGCGATCTCAGGCAGCGGGAATCTATTCATCGTGATCACATCATCCATGAAACGCACAGCGATCTTGACCACCCGCTCCAGGCGCTCCCAATCGATGGTTCCCTCGGTGGTCACCAATCGGGCCAGGTTGACGGATCCAAGATTGCAGCTCTCGTAAGGCAACAGAACCTGCTCCCCACAGGGGTTCGTCGCCTCATACTCGCCCAAATGAGGAGTAGGATTGAATTCGTTCATGCGGTTCAGAAAGATGACTCCCGGCTCCCCATTGCTCCAGGCATGCTCGACGATCTGGTCGAAAACTTCCTTGGCTCTCAGTTGCTGCACGGATTCTCCGGTGCGAGGGCTCACCAGATCATACTCCTGATCCTCTTCCAGAGCTTGTAGAAACGCTTCGGTAAAGGCTACCGAGATGTTGAAATTCGCGAAGCTTCCCTCCTGTTCCTTGCAAGAGATGAAGTCAAGTATATCGGGATGGTCTAAGCGCAGGATACCCATATTCGCCCCTCGCCGGCGCCCCCCCTGCTTTATGACATCTGTAGCGGTATCAAATACGCGCATGAAGGAGATGGGCCCACTGGCTTGTCCGCCAGTTGAGGATACGAGATCTCCCGACGAACGAAGACGAGAGAACGAGAAGCCTGTCCCCCCGCCACTTTGATGAATGAGAGCCGTGGACTTCACTGCGCTGAAGATGCTCTCCATGGAATCGGCAACAGGAAGTACAAAGCAGGCACTGAGTTGCCCCAGCCTCGTACCAGAATTCATCAGGGTTGGTGAATTGGGTAGGAACTCCAGACTTGCCATGACGCGGAAGAACCGCTCCGCTGTTTCCTCGATGTTCTGATCAGGGGTATAGACTGTTTCTGCATCCGCTACTGTCCGCGCGACGCGCCAGAACATCTCCGTTGGACTCTCGATGACCTTCCCTGTCTCATCCCTACGAAGGTAACGATGCTGCAGAACTTTCAGAGCATTGGGAGGCAGAGACACCAATCCCTGCCCAGCTAGCACTCTAGCGACGCTGCTCTCCGATTCTCTGACTATCTCAACTTCAGCTATCACCGACATGTTTACAGCTCCCCCACGAGCTTTAGTTATCTGATGCCTTCCGTGCAATCCACGGAGTTATCCCGAAGCAACCCTTTCCCAGAAGAGAACACCCAGAGATTCAAGATGTTCTGCCGGCCAGCAATCCATCTACCTCGTGCTTCATGTCCTCCAGGTCCGTGAAGTGCCGGTAGACTGATGCAAACCGTACATAAGCTACTTCATCCAGATTTCGCAATTCATCCATTACCGTCTCGCCCACCACCCGGTACGAGACCTCAGCTTGGCCTAATGCGTAGAGTTGCATTTCGATACGCGCCACCGTATCCTCGATGGCCTCGGAAGATACCGGCCTCTTGGCACAGGCATTCAGTATCCCGTCGAACAACTTCTGACGATCGAATTCTTCTCTCCGCCCGTCGCGTTTCACTACCAGCAAGTTCATCTTGGCCACTCGTTCATAGGTGGTAAACCGCTGTGCACATTCCCTACACTGCCGGCGGCGGCGGATAGCAGCACCAACACTCCGAGTGTCAACAACCCTCGACCTGGGACTTCCACAGTAGGGACAGCGCATGTCACTATACCTCCAAGGCTTGTCTCGCAGTGACTCACAACAACGCAGAATGATATATAGAGGCACCGGTAAGTCTTACCTGTACAGCACAATTCGAATACACGGGGGACACTGCAAAAACACGTCAAGAAACTATTAAGCGGCTCATATCCCCACATATTGTGGTTGCTTGACACATAACCACTATCTCTAGTGGTATCAGCGGACTATATCTTACCACAAAGATAGCAGTAATGCAAGACCCTAATCTTAAAGTTCCGGAAAGATTAGGATTTCCGCCTCACGACGAGGGCTCCCAAACCAAGGAGGCCCTCACGTGGCTTGCTAGAATTCCGGCACCGTCTTCAGAAGACGCGTCTTCTCAATGCGCATCTTCTGAAAACGTATCATCTGAAGGCGTATCTTCTGAAAACGTGAACTGGACACCCGCTTCCTCCAACACAAGGTGATACCAACCTGACTACACAGGGCAGTCAAGATCATGGTCGCTACGTTGAATCATGTGGCGAAAAACCACGTGAATCTCTTCACCAGATACTTGTTCCCGCAGCCTGACCAAAGGCTGCAGGAACTGCAATCCAACCCGGCTACCAGACCTCTCAGTCCGTGTTATCTTTGAGGGCTGATACGGCGCGACTGCGTCGTCGCAAGAAGGAAGGAATTTCCAACTCTCCAGAGTCGAAAGCTCTCACCGGGAATTCGATCGTCTTCTCGGCAGCATCCAACCGATGGCGGACCTGTGATTTCGCCACCTGCTCGAAACCGGTCGCGATCAGTGTGATGCGCACATCATCTTCCATGCTTTCATCAATGACCGCCCCGAAGATGATGTCGGCATCCCGGTCAGCAGTCTGCCTTATAATCTCCGCTGCCTCATCCACCTCGTGAAGCCGGAGACTTGGGCCGCCGGTCACGTTGAAGATCACACCCTTGGCCCCCGCTATAGTAAGGTCCAGCAGTGAATTAGTGATCGCTTTCTCAGCCGCCTCGACTGCTCTGTCATCCCCACTGCCCACGCCTATGGACATCAGAGCTGCGCCACCCTCGGACATAACAGCCTTGACGTCGGCAAAGTCGAGGTTGATGAGTCCTGGAACCGTGATCAGCTCCGAGATGCCTTGAATCCCCTGGCGAAGAACATCATCTGCGACACGGAAGGCCTCCTGCATACTGGCTCTCTTGTCCACGATCTGAAGCAAACGATCGTTAGGGATTATTATCAGGGTATCCACCTCTTGTTTGAGACAGGTAACCCCTTCCTCCGCCACCCGCCCGCGCCGCGTGCCTTCGAAGCTAAAGGGCTTGGTCACGACCCCCACAGTGAGAGCCCCTAACTCCTTCGAGATCCTGGCAATGATAGGGGCAGCCCCAGTGCCGGTGCCGCCACCGATACCAGCGGTGATGAACACCATATCGGCTCCCTTCAAAGCTTCAAGGATCTCGTCGGCCGATTCCCTGGCAGCGTCCAGTCCGATCTCTGGATTCCCACCAGCCCCCAGCCCTTTAGTTAGCTTATCGCCAATGCGTATACGGACGGGCGCCTGGGATTGCATCAGCGCCTGCGCATCGGTATTGATGGCGATAAACTCCACTCCCGTCAGGCTGGCTTCGATCATCCGATTCACGGCATTCGAGCCACCTCCACCCACACCTACTACCTTGATTTGTGCAAAACTCTCTGCAGCAGTCATCCAGTCCACTTTCTCTCTCCTTCCTTTCCACCTCTAGACTGACCCTTTGTCACCCAGGGAGGAAAACCTTGAGCCAGTTCACGAAACGCCGGTATATGTCTGACCATCTCTCAGATGTATCGGGCAGTCCCACCTGAGCCACTTCCTGCTTCATTCCCCACAAGAGGAGTCCCACACTGGTAGAATACTCGGGGCTACTGATCGCCTCCACCAACCCATCCAAGCGCATCGGGTACCCAACACGTACTGGCAGACTGAGCACCCTACGACCTAGTTCCGCTATCCCAGACGTCCCTGCCACGCCACCAGTCAACACCACTCCGGCAGGCAAGAGCCCATCATAGCCGGAACGCTTTATCTCACGGCTTACCAACTCAAATATCTCCTCCAATCGAGCAGCAATAATCTCCACGAGTTGCCTTCGGGCGATCGACTGCTGCGCTGCCTCGCCAAAAGCGATCACATCAACATACTCCCCTGCTTCCACAGCCTCCAGAATAACATGGCCGTGCTTGATCTTCACCGACTCGGCAGCAGAAAACGGGATGCGCAAACCTACAGCAACATCATTGGTCAGGTTGTTCCCTCCAACCTGCAAAACAAGACTGTGCCATATATTACCATCAATGAAAATCGCTATGTCTGTGGTCCCGCCACCGCCATCTACGAGGACCACGCCCATATCCTTTTCCTCAGGTGTAAGCACTGCCTCCGCAGAGGCCAAAGACTGAAGTACCAGATCATTGACCCTTACCCCGGTTTCCTCAACACACCCAATCAGGTTCTGCAGAGAGGTTACGGCCCCAGTAACAATATGCGTCTCTACCTCCAGACGGAAGCCCATTAGCCCTAGTGGATCGCGTACACCACTCTGTCCGTCAATGGTGTAACCTCTCGGAATCACGTGGATGATACGCTGGTTATGGGGAACTGCAATGGCCCGAGCCGCATCCAATGCCCGATTCACATCATCACGAGTGATGATCCGATCACCGTGACCAATGGCCACTACCCCGCGGCTATTGAGTGAGGAGATATGAGTGCCAGCTACGCCGACATACGCCCGCTCGATGGAATAACCCGAGACACGTTCCGCCTTTTTCACGGACGCGAATATGGCCTTCGACGCGTCCTTGACATTGACGACAACGCCCTTACGGAGACCGCGAGACGGAGTAACACCTACGCCCACCACACGCAGATCGTTCTCCCCGGTTACCTCTCCCACGAGAGTGCATATCTTCGTAGTTCCAACGTCGATTCCGACCACCGTTCTGTCCAAGACGTCCTCCTCCAAGGTGCTTGTCGGGCAGGCATTGCCCCACCTACGTCATCAGCCGTCACTCTCCCCGGGCTGTCATTCGCTCCCTCATGCCATACCAGGTATGTCTGATCCTGCTAGCTATCTGTACCCAGAACACGAACCCATTCCATAGTTCGGCTATCGATACGCTGGGCGTTGATCAAGGCGCAAATCAACATACTGCGGGTGTATCCCCCGAGTCCGGAAATCCGCCATAAGTGCCTTCAACAGCCCCACTTTGAACGCCGGATCTCCCTCTGTCCCGAAGTACACCGGCCACCCCTGCGGTATCAGGATGCTCACACCATGCACTTCCGAGTACAAGAACTGATTGACCTCAGGCATAGATCGGTTTAGTTCCCACACCATGGACAGTATGTCCAGCGACACCCAATCGCCAGGCTGCCGCTGAAGGCCGTCCTGATCCTGAATCAACACACTTTGCCCTACGATTTCTCCTCGGACCAGGATCAGACCGGTCTCATCAACGAGGAATCGCTCGCCACTCGTTTCCCACACCGTCGCGATATTGCGCTCCCTGACCTCGATGATGACATCGTTGGGCAACCGGCTCGAAACCTCTGCGAATTCAATACTCGGACATCTGGTTAGGATTCGCGCCTCCGCTTGGCCGGGATTCACCTGGAAGATAGTGCGTCCCTCAATGCCCGATGCCGATGCGATCTCCTCCGGCCCCGCCAGCTTCTGACCCCAGACAGAGATGGCACGTACGCGAAAAGCGGGATGGGTCAGGAAGCAGATGAGCAACACAGCGCAGCCAACCAAGAGCGCCGCCCCCGGTGACTTTTCCCAGGGGAACGCGCTGGAGCGTCTTCTGGACCGCGCGACCCAGTTACTCTCGTCGGCCAGGTGCTGATAGCTTCGTCCCGCCCGAGTTTCCGACCGGCGGCTAGCCTTTCGGCTACTCTTGCGGGCAGAAGCACGGCGTGAAGCGGTTGTGCCTTTGCTATCCTTATCTGCCCTTCCAGGCATCGGGATCCTACTCCTCGACAACGTAGGACGTCTTCGAACGACGCTTGTCCTCGTACCGCTCTAGAGCTAGCTCTATGAGCCGATCCACCAATTCCGAATACGGGAGGTTACTTGCTTCCCAAAGCTTGGGATACATGCTTATGTCGGTGAAGCCGGGAATCGTGTTGACTTCACTTAAAAAAACCTCACCAGTATCTCCTCGAACCAGGAAATCCACTCTCGCCATTCCTGCGCAGTCTATCAAGCGGTAGGCCAGAACCGCCATCCGACGGATCTCGTTGCTCGATTCCTGTGGGAGGTCTGCCGGAATGATTAATTCCGATCGGCCGTCGATGTACTTGGCCTTGTAGTCATAGAACTCATTGCAGGGAATAATCTCTCCCAGCACCGATGCAACGGGAGCGTCATTCCCCAGCACGCTGCACTCGATCTCTCTGGCATTCGGAACGGCCCATTCCACCACGATTTTGCGATCATATTGGCCGGCATCATCCATGCCTCTCGTCAGTTCCTGCCGGCTTTGGCATTTGCTCACACCGACGCTCGAACCCAGATTTGCCGGCTTGGTGAAACAAGGGTACCCCAGCTTGTTCTCAATCTGAACCAGTATGGCGTCAGGATGATCCACCCAATCCTTACGCAAGACCAGGAGCCAATCGGCGACAGGTAGACCAGCCGCCTGAAAGACAGCCTTCATGAGTGCTTTGTCCATGCCTAGAGCCGAAGCCGCAACACCCGCTCCGACATAGGGAACATCGGCTAGTTCTAGCAGCCCCTGCAGAGTTCCGTCCTCCCCGTAAGGTCCGTGAAGCACCGGGAACACCACATCCACTTCCGGGAAGCTCTCACCACAAATCCCAGGAACGAGCTCGCGAGTCGTGGGGCTCACCTCCCGTCGGACAAGGCTTCCCGATGGGGTCGCATCTGCCGAGGGAAGCTGCGGAGTTCCTGTTAATCCTTCCTTGAGTGCCTTCATAGAGTCACCGGAAGTAAGCCACCGCCCACTTCTCGTTATGCCCACGGGGAGGATCTCATATTTCTCCTTATCCAAGGCTGAGATCACCGACGCGGCAGATGCCAAGGAGACCTCGTGCTCCCCCGAACGCCCACCAAATATCACAGCCACCCGTTTCTTGCGTCTATTCGCGTTCACGGCCTTTCCCTCCGACACACCTTGTGTCACCACTCTCCCACCAACTCGATCTCCAATTGCAGCTCAATCCCGAACATCTCAATGACTCTCTCACGACAAAGATCTATGAGGGCCTCCACATCAGTGGCCCGAGCACCTCCCAGATTCACAATGAAGTTCGCATGTTTGACAGAGACCTGGGCACCGCCTACCCTCTCCCCCTTCAATCCCGCCTGTTCTATCAAGAAACCGGCCGGATACTGGACTGTCCGCTTGAACACACTCCCCGCACTGGGTTCCGACGGTTGCCGCTCTTGCCTACGACGCGTGTACTCTGCCGCTGTCTTGCGCAGCAGGACAGCAGGAGTTGGAGTGAGCAGGACTTCCACGCTTAGCACCGTCTCGCAACTGCGTCCCTCCGCCTTCAATTCCTTGAGTCGGCTTGTCCGATACGCTAGCCCCAGCTCTTCCGGTCCCACCCAGCGCACTTCCCCCTCGGGAGTCAGTAATTGCGCCCGCCGCAGCACATCGCCCATATACCCGCCAAAGGCCCCGGCGTTTCCGACCACAGATCCTCCTACCGTGCCAGGAATATCAATCGCCCACTCCAGTCCTCCCAGCCCCAGCTCAATGGTATGTCGGGCCGCATCTCGCACCATCTCACCTGCTCGGATACGCAGCATCTCACCATTCACGCTCTCAATACCCCGACAAGCGTTCTGAATCACCATGCCCCGGAACCCAGCGTCAGCCACCAGGACATTGGTGCCGCTTCCCAACACGATGTGAGGAATCCCCTCCTCGCGCACACGACCCAGCAGCTCCTGTAGACGATCAGTGTGTTCCGCCACCGCAAGTATATCCGCTGGTCCTCCGATGCGATAGGAGGTACGGGATGACAATGGCTCATCGAGCCAGACATCCTCGCCCCAATCACCAGCTAGAACAGCTCTCCTGACCTTCTCCACTTCGTACCCCATCAATTCTGTTCCCCTAGAGCCCTGAGAACATCTCCCCCAAGAACGGTGATGCTGCCGGCTCCCAACGTAACAAGGAATGCCCCAGGCTTCAAGTGAGGGGCCAACCATTCTGCCACCTCATCGAGCGATCCGATGTAGTGCACGTCCGGATGAGCCATTCGCTCAACCAATTGCTTCGCATGTACTCCCAGGCTATCGCGTTCCCGAGCCGGGTATATATCGGTTATGACCACGTGATCAGCGTCACCAAAGCTCGAGGCAAAGCGATCCATGAGCGTGAGAGTGCGACTATACGTGTGCGGCTGAAAGACCGCCCATATCTCTCTTTCAGGAAACTGCATCCTGGCTGCCGCCAGAGTAGCCTGTATCTCTGTAGGGTGATGGGCATAATCATCGTACACCAACACGTCTTGCACATTCCCCTTATATTCGAACCGCCGCCTCACTCCATGGAAATCCCGTAGGACCTCCCCAGCCACGTCGGCAGAGACCCCACATTCTGTGGTCACAGCTAGAGCCGCAAGACCGTTCAGCACATTGTGTCGCCCGGGCACGCCAGTAGCAAAGTTTCCCAAGAGAGTATCATCAATCCTCACGTTAAAACTGGTACCGCCCCATTGGTTAATGGTCAACTCCGTCGCCCTCCAACGGTTTCCTTCTCCCATACCATAGGTGATTCCTTCTGGGGCCACTCCCTGCCGAGGGCGCAACCGAGATAGCACTTGCAGCGCCGTGGGACAGTCACCGCATATCACCACTAGGCCGTCATCGGACACCAGGGAGAGATAGTCAGTGAAAGCATCCCTTATTTCACTTAAATCTGCATAGCAATCGGGATGGTCCATCTCGATGTTGGTCACCACAGCAATGTCTGGACGCAAGCCCAGGAAACAACGATCGTATTCGTCCGCCTCTACCACAAAGTACTTGCCCTTACCAGCGCGACCATTCGTATCCAGGCCACTGATTATTCCTCCAACAACGAAAGTCGGTGACCACCCCGCTCTCTCCAAGATGAATGCGATCATCGCTGATGTCGTTGTCTTCCCATGAGTGCCAGCTACTGCGATCCCATAGTATCCCTGCATCATGCGTCCCAGCACCCAATCTCGTTTAACCACGGGGATGCCAAGACTTCGGGCGGCCACTACCTCCGGGTTATCCTCAGGAACAGCGGACGAAACCACCACCAGATCAGCGCCATTCACATTGTCGCGTGCATGACCCTCCCAGATCACGACGCCTTCAGCCCTCAAGCTATCCATCAAAGGCGACCGCCGCATATCCGAACCCGAGACCCGGAAGCCTTGCCCTAGCAGCACCCTAGCAATAGCCGAGAGCCCAATGCCACCGACGCCAACGAAGTGTACTCGCGAATTTAGGCTTAGCCAGTCATGCTCGCTTCGTAACACTCTAATACTCCAGAAATCTCCCCTACCGGATAACACGCAATAGAATGAGAATGACCATCAAGTACAGGAGTGGTGTCTGGCCCGGCACTACTCCCTCCATCAGTTCTTGACCCAAAAGGGGGATAGGAAGATATGGTATCATGCCTTTGGCTAGCTCCGATAGATCGTCGACTTTCAAGTGCATGAAGGCAAAGGGATAGCCATGCTCATGCAAGTAGTACCAGATGGATCCTGCAATCAAATAGCCATTCGCAGACCCGATCATAGCAGTCAAAAAGATACCCTCTCCGCCTTTGGGAGGTTTGCCGGTGAACGCCAGAGTCTCGCCGTGATACGAGATAAACGCGGCGAAGATGATGAACAAGACATACACCATTGCGCGGATGGGATCCCCCTGCACAGACTCCGGCACGACCCTCTGGACCACTCCAACGGTCATGGCTTTCTGAATCGTGGCATCCAGGATGCTCCTGAATTGTGCTAACAGAAACAGAGCAACCACCATGATGGTTGTAACACCCAGTTCTTTTAGGAATCCTCGCACTAACGCGATCAGTACAAAGATGAACACGGCTGTGAAGAAATAGACCTCAATAGGTATCAAGTTCACCACCTCCCAATGACGCCGTCATCCGAAACTGAAAAGCCCTAGCTGCTCTTCTTCGATGCGCGAGATGAGGCTCGTACGCCATAAACGATCAAGATTCCTATCAATCCCACCAAGACAAGAGCAAATACAGGACCAGCAGTGAGTTTCTCGGAGACTTGACCGCTCGGTATCGCAACATGCGTCCTCTCTGTGGGGAATACTCTGGGAAGCACGAACCGGGTAATGGTAAACCCGTTGACTGCTCCCACCAGCGCCCCTAGGACCTTCTCAAAACCAGTCGGTGAGCTCTTGCTCAGGCCCTGTCCTAACAGGTAGAAGAAAACGACCACGATGCTGAAGGCAATAACCGCCAGCCATGTTCGATCATCGCCGGTTTCTACAAGAGGCGACATGGGTCCCAGCGTAGCTGACCCCAGTTCCTCAGAAAGCCCGCCTTTCACAGCAAACATGGCTATCTTATAGAACCGATTGACCCAAGTCGTCAGGAATTCCACCTGGGTGCTAGCCAAGAGGCCTGCCACTGCAACACCGAAAAGGACGATCAATTCCCGCTTGACTCCTCGCCACAAGCCAATGGCAGCGAACACCGCCGCGAGAAACAGAATGACTTGTTGATCCCCAATAGTGATTATCACGCCACTACTCCCCATCCCGCCAGAGATTTACGGCCTGCCAGCCGAGTGATTTCCATCGCAATCCGATCGGCCGCGTTCGATACAAACAAACCGTGCGCGCGATCGGCCATCGCGAAAAGGCAGCGACTATCACCTAGTAGCTCACGCACGGTGGGCCAAAGATGCTCCTGCAACAACCCGTTGTCGAGCTTCACCGCTGCCCCCTGCGCCACCAAATAATCAGCATTGGGTTCCTGATGGCGACCAGAATATGGATATGGCACCAAAATGGCTGGTAACCCGACTGCCGGGAATTCTCCCATGGTGGCCGCACCCGCACGAGCTATCGCCAGATCGGCGGCAGCCATCGCATCACCCATTTCCTCGTGAAGGTAGCCATAGATCCGATACCGAGACCTCTGAGCCGACGACATCCCTTGCCTTAAATCGCTCAGCCACTCCAAGTCATCAGCCCCACAGACATGAAGGACTTCGCACGCTCCTACCAAACTGGTCAATATCTCCGCAACAGCCACATTGATACTATGTGCCCCCCGACTGCCTCCAAATACCAGCAGCACGGGCTCATCCTGAGACAATCCTAAGTTCTCCCTGGCGACACTCTTGGTCCTCCGCTGTAGGCTCCCGCGCACCGGATAGCCCGTGACAACTACCTTCCCGGCCGGCAAGTACGCCCTGGAGGCTTCGAATGACACGGCTATCTCCTTCACCAAATGGGCCAGCGTCCGCACAGCAAGCCCTGGCTGGATATCTGGCAAGTAGAGCAATGCCGGACATCCCCTGACCCAGGCGGCTGTTACCACCGGAGCACACACGTACCCGCCGGTGACAAAGAGAACGTCTGGCCGGTATCGTCTCATAATGCTCATGGACTGCATCAGTCCTCGGGCCAACTTCAAGCCATTGCGCAACATAGTGCTCGAGGGCAGACCTCGCAACCCTCCGACTGCGATGGCCTCGAAGGGAATACCCTCTCGATCTGCCAGGTTAGCCTCGATATTCTCCGCTCCCCCAACGTAGAGAACCTGCAGATCTTCTCCAGCAGCATCCATTCTCTGCTTCACTGCTTCCAAGACGGTCAGGATCGGATAGACGTGTCCCCCAGTGCCTCCGCCTGAGACCATGAGTCTCATCACAAGGTCTCCTCCTGCCACTCCAGACTCAATCCCTGAGATCCTCGTGATACACTGAGAAGAAGGCCGATGCCCACTAGCGATGTAACCAATGACGAACCCCCGTAACTAACAAAGGGCAGAGTAACGCCTGTTTCCGGAAACAGGAACATGCATACGCCGACATGGATGGCCGCCTGTATGACCAATTGGGTCGTAACTCCCGCAGCCAACAACATGCCAAATTGATCAGAGGCATGCATGGCAATGCGGTATCCTCGATACGCCAGAGATGCGAACAGCCCTAGCACCAGCAGCGCACCCACAAAGCCTAGCTCTTCACCCAGTATGCCAAATATCGCGTCCGTGTGCGCAAGAGGTCTCAGAATCGGTGCTCCCTCGCTCTGGCCCAGTCCAACCCCAAAGAAACCCCCGTTCCTCAAAGCAGCGCTGGAATGGACACCCAGCCAGCCTCCCCTCTGTGCCCCAGAGAAAGGCCACCAGTCTTCAAACCGGCCTGCCTGGTATTCCTGGCCGAGTGTACGTATCAGCACAACCAATGTTGCGCTTCCGAACACACCAAGAAGAACTAACTGCTTGACTTGTGCCCCCGCGATAAAGAACATCACCACCGTCGTGACGATAACGATCAAAGCCGTGCTGAGATCCGGTTGTGCCATGATCAAGCCCGCAATAACACCAGTTATGATAGCAAATGGGATAACACCATAGCTTGCCTGTTCGATCCTGTCCCCCTTAGATACCAACCAAGCGGCAATGTAAATAATGGCCCCAAGTTTACTCGGCTCGCTGGGCTGCACGGAGTCACCAATAAAGAAGCGACTCTCCCCCAGCACAGACACCGCAATGAGCATTAACAATACTACCAGCATTACTGGGATAGCTAACCGTTGCCACCACCGATAGTCAATCTGTGCCACGATCACCATGGCAATCAAGCCCAGTGCTCCAAACGCACACTGTCGAGTGAAGAAGTAAGCCGGGTTATTGTTATAGAGTTTCTGATATGCATAGTATTGGGACGCACTGTATATCATTATGAGCCCAAGCAGCATGAGTCCCGCGACAATGAATGGAAGGGCAACATCTTTGCCCCGCATGATATTCAGATTCCGTTTCATGCTCACCTTCCGTGCCGGTTACCCGAAGCAGCAGGAACCGCGCATACACTATCTGTGCGAACGCTACACAGGTGACCAGACTCAAGCCTCAATTCCGCATTGCACAGGAGACATCGCCAGACGGTGAAGCCATCTCCTGGTCGATTCAACCGTCCTTTCGGTAGCCTGAGCTTGGTCACCGGACCACCACAACATGAACAGCGCATCACTCTGATCATCTGCCCCTCGCTAGAGATCCTGCACCAGCATCCGGAATCTATCCCCTCTCTCAGCAAAATCCTTGAACTCATCGAAGCTAGTACCTCCCGGAGAGAGGAGTACTACTTCACCCGGCCGTGCAAGACTCGCCGCAAACGCCACAGCCTCTCCTAGCGTTTCCACACTGCGCATCCACAAAGACTCCCGCAAGTCCCTCTGGCCTTTGAGTTGGGCAGTGGCAATAGCGCGCTCGACAATGGGCTGAACCTCTCCAAACACTACCAGGTGCCTTGCCTTCTCCAAAGCCAGATCAGCCCACGCATCCCATGGCAGGTGCTTATCGCGCCCCCCTGCCAACAACACCACCGGTTCATCGAAGGCTCTGAGAGCAGCCATGGCTCGCTCCGGCGACGTAGCAATAGAGTCGTTGTAATACCGAACGCCCTGATGCTCCCGTACAAACTCCAGGCGATGCTCAATGCCAACCATGGTCGTAGCAACCGCTCGCATAGCTTCCACCGGTGCGCCAGCGACCCCTGCGATGGCACA
>JAKLPW010000055.1 GCA_022013675.1 Anaerolineae bacterium
AGAGATCAATGAAGCCCATGAGGTTCTGTCCGACCCCGAGAAGCGCAAGAAGTATGATCAGCTTGGTGCTAACTGGCAGCAGTGGCAGCGTGCCGGTGGTGACGCCTCCTCCTTCGATTGGAGCCGGTGGCGTACGGCCGGACAACCTGGCGGGGTTCATGTGGAGTACGGAGATCTAGGCGATCTCTTCGGCGGTGGAGGGTTCTCTGACTTCTTTCAGTCTATGTTTGGAGGCATGGGGGGGGCGACGCAGCGCCAGCCGCGCTCACGCCGTGGCCAGGATTACGAGCACCCGGTGGAGATTACTCTGGAAGAGGCATATCGGGGGACGACGCGAGTTCTGCAATTGGATAGCAGGCGCTTGGAAGTGAAGATCCCCGCTGGCGTGACCACTGGGTCCCGTGTTCGCGTACGTGGTGAAGGTGGGCCAAGCGTTGGAGGGGGGCCAAAAGGGGACTTCTACTTGGCGATCAAGGTTGCCCCGCATTCTGTCTTCCAGCGGGAAGGAGATGATCTACGCTGTCAGGTGGTTGTTGATATCTACACGGTTGTCCTAGGAGGCGAGGTCAGAGTTCCGACGCTCAGAAGTGCCGTGGAGCTCAAAGTCCCGCCTGAAACGCAGAGTGGACGTGCTTTCCGCTTGCGTGGGCAGGGGATGCCTCGGCTGAAGCATCCTGAGGAGCATGGCGATTTGTATGCCGAGATCCGAGTTGCCATTCCCAAGAGCCTGACTGATAAGG
Source organism: Anaerolineae bacterium (assembly GCA_022013675.1). Lineage (GTDB taxonomy): Bacteria > Chloroflexota > Anaerolineae > JAKLPW01 > JAKLPW01 > JAKLPW01. Next base: position 741 of record JAKLPW010000055.1, read on the forward strand.
AGAAGGTGCTGTTCGAGGAGCTGGCCGCCCTGCGGGGATAAGGCCTGACCAAGATGATAGAGAGGAGCCTACGAAGGATGAAGAAACTTGGAATAGTACTAGCAATTGGTCTTCTTACACTGAGCACGTTGGGATGTGGCCTGTGCGGCCTCTTTGGAAGTAGGCCAGATATTCTCAACGTTCCCAGCCCGACAGTCCCTGGTCGAGAGGTTCCCACTCCCAGGACAGGGGTTCTTGTTGCGACTCCGACACCCTTGTCACCGGAGTTCTACGCCGAGCTGGCCAGCGACGAGGAGTTGCTCATCAATTTGTATAAGCGGGTAAACCCGGCGGTGGTTAATATCCGAGTCGTCAAACTGGTGGAGTTCCCGGAGATCCCTGACTGGCCCGAAGGTGAGGATTTCTACCAACAGGGACAGGGGTCCGGCTTCGTCCTGAACACCGATGGATACATCGTCACTAACAATCACGTCATATCAGGAGCTGAGGAAGTAGATGTTGTCTTCCATGACGGAACCATCGTGAGCGCCAGCATTATTGGCACGGATCCCGATAGCGACCTGGCGGTGTTGCAGGTTGACGTGTCGCCCGACTGGTTGACCTCTGTTGAACTTGGGAACTCGGATGAGTTGCAGGTGGGGCAAAGGGCTGTGGCTATTGGCAATCCCTTTGGCCTGAACGGCACGTTAACTGTAGGCATTATCAGCGGCCTGGGGCGTACTTTGCCGCTGGGACACATCTCCGAACAGGTTGGAGGAAGATTCTCCATTCCGGAAGTCATCCAGACTGATGCCGCGATCAACCCGGGGAACTCTGGTGGACCGCTTCTGGATTCCTATGGCGCGGTCATCGGCATCAACACGGCCATCAACTCCGAAGGAGGGACTAATTCGGGTGTAGGCTTTGCGGTGCCGGTCAATACGATCAAGCGCGTGATACCCAGGCTGATCTCAGAGGGGTATTACCCCTATCCTTGGCTGGGTATCACGGGCCGTGACCTGAGTCAAATTGACGTGGATGCAATGGATCTGCCTGTGGATCGCGGCGCGTTGGTTGTAGCGGTCACGCCTGACGGCCCCGCAGACCTGGCCGGGATTCGTGCTGGCGACGAGGAGTACGAGACTAAGTACGGGAAGCTTCTCGTCGGAGGAGACGTGATTACTGCGATAGATGACTCCCCTGTGCAGGATTTCGACGATCTGCTTGAGTACCTCTTGAGCGAGACACGGCCGGGCCAAAGAGTGCTATTGACTATCATTCGTGAGGGCGAGGAACTGAGTGTACCGGTGGTTCTACAGGAAAGACCTCGAGACTAGTAGAGGCACAAGACCTGGCTGAGAAACATATCAAGTCCGTGTAGGGGCAGGTTTCAGTCGTGCAGGAGCCATTCCTGTGCCTCCAGGGCCAAATGTGATCAGGATCTTTCTGGTAAATGAGAGCCAAAACCTGCCCTTACAACTTCTTGGCCAGACTCCTAAGCGAGAAGAGGATGGTGGAAGGTAAAGGAGCGGACGCATCATCAATCTGGAGCGACTGGCAGAGATTGGAGCTGGACCGATGATGGATGTAGTCATCCGTAATGGAAGAGTGGTTACCCCGGGAGGCGTCTTTGAAGGGGACGTGGGCATTGTCGAGGAACGTATCGCTGCTCTGGGAGAAGGGTTGCGCGGCAATGCTGAAATCGACGCCACGGGCTGCTACGTCCTGCCAGGCGCGATAGACCCCCATGTCCACCTGCAGATGTGGGCGGGAGACTATCGCAGTTCAGATGACTTCGCTAGTGGCACGATTGCTGCTGCCTGCGGGGGCACGACGACGGTGATAGATTTCGTCGAGCCTGCCGACGCGGAGCCTTTGTTATCCGCGCTGGCTGCCCGACGGGCCGAGGCCGATGGTCGCGTGGCCATAGACTACGGTCTGCATATGACCATTGATGCCTGGCACGCCGCCAGACCAGAAGAGTTGGCTAGCCTGCCGGAGGTAGTGGCTGTGGGAGTCCCTAGTTTCAAGATCTACCAGGCCTATGGCCGTTTGCGGCTAGATGACGTTCTGCTTCACAGAGCGTTGCGAGCTGTGGCCTTGGTAGGCGCCCTGCCTATCGTCCACAGTGAAAACGGCCCTCTCTGTGAGGAGTTACGGGCTGAGGCATTGGCTCATGGTCACATTGACCCGTGCTATCATGCCCTCACCCGCCCTGCGCGACAGGAGGCGGAGGCGGTAAACCGTGTCATAGACATCGCTGCGTTGGCAGAGAGTCCTCTCTACATAGTGCATGTCTCCTGTGCCGATGCCGTCGCCCGCGTGGAATCTGCTCGAAAAAGAGGAGAGCCAGTGTATGGAGAGACCTGTCCGCAGTATCTGACTCTGACCGCCGACGCTCTTGATGGACCGCACGGGGAGCGCTTCATCTGCGCACCGCCGCTTCGGAGCCACGCTGATCAGGGGGCATTATGGGCGGCCTTAGCGGGGGGCGCTCTCGATGTGCTGGCCACCGATCATTGTCCTTTCACCGCCGATGAGAAGGCCGGACACCTCGACTTCACGACCATTCCGGGAGGACTGCCTTCCGTGGAAGCTCGCCTGAGCCTGGCCTATACTCTGGGCGTGCGTGCGGGAAAGCTCTCCCTGGAGCGCTGGGTCGAGGTTTGCTGCACGGCTCCTGCTCGCATCTTCGGCCTGGCTCGAAAAGGCCACATAGCCCCGGGCTTTGACGCTGATCTGGTAGTCTTTGACCCGGAAGCGGAAGTCCTTCTCAGCGCAGATGTCTTGCACGAGCAGGTTGACTGGACGCCCTATGAGGGGACATCGCTGTCGGGTTGGCCGCGCCATGTGTTCAGCCGAGGGCGGCCCATCGTGCGCGACGGAGATTACGTCGGGCAACCAGGATGGGGGCGGTTTGTGTTTCGGGAGCGGAGATGAAGGAACACTCCTTTTCTGGCTGTCTCTGGTTGGAGTATTGTGGGCATGCTCGCTTTAGCAAACGCCTGTGGCGGCTTTCCCGCCGGGAACTCTGGGCTGGGCCGCGTAGAACAACGCTGTTTTAGAAAAAGAAGGAGTTGAGAATAAATGCGGAATAAGGCATTTCGATTTCTTGTAGGCATGATTCTGATCATTGGGGTAATGGGATGCAGTTTGCAGGCTCAGCCCTTCAGTCTGCTTGAGCGCAAGACGCCCAGTCCGACTCCCACGCCGATTGTTTTGATAGCGACACCAACGTCTTTGCCTGTCGACAAGGTGGCCGAGGCCGATGCTTTCGATATTGAGGAGCAGTTGGTGATCAATGTGTACGAACGAGTGAGTCCTTCTGTGGTACATATCACTTCTCGAGTCATAGTAATGGACTTCTTCTTGGGACCGATGCCTCAAGAGGGTACAGGGTCTGGTTTTATCATTGACAAGGAGGGGCATATCGTCACCAACAACCACGTTGTTGAGGGAGCAGAGACCATTGAAGTGACCCTTTTTGACTCAACCAGGATCCCGGCCGAAATCGTCGGGCTGGACCCGGCCAATGACCTGGCGGTGCTTCGAATCGACGTCCCATCGGCAAAGCTGAACCCCGTTGAACTTGGCAGCTCTGACGCGTTGCGAGTAGGGCAGCGGGCCATTGCCATCGGTAACCCCTTCGGGCTGGACTGGACCCTGACGGTGGGGGTCGTCAGCTCGCTAGGACGGCCGCTCCGAATTGATGAGCAGCGTTATCTCTACAATGTGGTCCAGACCGATGCGGCCATCAACCCAGGCAATTCCGGGGGCCCACTTCTTGATTCTTACGGGCGCGTCATTGGCGTGAATACGGCGATTCGCAGTGGAGCGGAGAACATCGGTTTCGCGGTGCCGGTCGATACGGTGAAGCGAGTAGTGCCGGAGTTGATCGAGCACGGGCGCTACCGGCATCCGTGGCTGGGGATTATGAGCTACACTATTACCCCAGACCTTGCCTCTAAGTTGGAGCTACCTGTAGAGCAGGGCCTGCTCGTCGCGCGCGTGGTGACAGACAGTCCCGCTGATCAAGCTGGGCTACGCGGCGCGAGTCGTGAGATGGTGATCGGAAACCGGAAGTACTACGTGGGAGGGGACATAATCCTTTCTATGGATGGCCAGACCTTGGATGATGGCCAGGACCTGACCGAGTACCTGGAGACTCAAACGAGGGTTGGACAGGTAGTCACACTCGGTATCCAACGCGATGGAGAGGAAGAACGCATTGAGGTAGAGCTGGGTGCACAACCAGAGTAGTATCTTAGCCGATGGAACGAGCAAGAATGAGGTATTGCTACTATCTCGCTATGTCTGCACTAGCGTGAGGAGGTGGAGGCAGTGATCTTCGAGGACGATACTCACGACGACGAGCCTTGCTACATAATCAGCGTCGCAGCCAAGTTAGTGCGCCTTCATCCTCAGACCCTGCGCTACTACGAGCGCCTTGGGCTTATACAGCCCTCGCGCTCTGCTGGCAATGTGCGTCTGTATTCCTCTCGAGATATCATCCGTCTGCGCAAGATCGTGCGGCTAACGGATGAGCTGGGGCTCAACCTGGCTGGAGTAGAGGTTATTCTGAGAATGGGCGAGCGTATGAAAGAACTTCAGCGCGAGATGGAACTTATGCAAGCCGATCTTGAGATGGAGATAAATCGTCTGCACAGCTTGTTGCGGCAGGAGCGGGTAAGTGGCCCGCACGAGAGGAGTTGAAAATGGACTTCAGCGCTTTGGATCTTTTCTGGATCTTCCTGGCTCTTTCAAGCCTTACGCCTGTTCTCAAGAAGCAGTATCTGGAGGCTGCCCGCAGGAGGATCATGCGTCAGTTTGAGATCAAGAGGAATTCGAGGCTTATCACGATGATTCACCGCCAGGAGGCCATCAGCCTTCTGGGAATCCCAGTATCACGGTATATTGATATCGAGGATTCCGAGCAGGTGCTCAGAGCCATAAGACTCACGCCCGATGATATGCCCATTGATATCATTTTGCATACTCCGGGAGGGCTGGTGTTGGCCGCTGAGCAGATCGCGAATGCATTGGTGCGGCACAAGGCCCCCGTCACGGTGTTCATACCTCACTATGCCATGTCGGGTGGAACGCTGATTGCGTTGGCTGCCGATGAGATCGTCATGGACGAGAATGCAGTTCTTGGCCCTGTTGACCCACAGATTGGAGAGTATCCCGCCGTCTCAATACTGGCCGTGGCCGATAAGAAAGATATCAACGAGACTGATGACCGTACTCTGATCCTGGCGGATGTGGCGCGCAAGGCTGTGCGGCAGGTGAATGAAACCGTGAAGAAACTGCTGATGGCCAATGGCATGCCGGAGAAAGAAGCGGAGACCCTGGGTGATGAATTGAGCTGCGGCAAATGGACGCACGATTACCCTATCACTGTCGAGATGGCCAAGGAACTGGGAATGCCGGTGAGCGAAGGGTTACCCGAAACGATCTATGCCCTGATGAGTCTCTATCCTCAGCGGTCTCAACGCCGGCCTTCAGTACAGTACATTCCGGTACCCTACCGCCGAGAGACGGAACCCCCTTCTCCAAGCGGCAACAACCGTGGATAGCTCATATCCGTAGAGATGCTAGGGATGGACGGGGATGCCTGTGCTCGCAGGTATCCGTCATGTGGATTGGTTGCTTTCTACTGTTCCCAAGGAGGGAGAACCGTGATCAAGAAGCAGGATTTGCGAGAGCTGGTGAGTTATACCGGAGATAAGGTGGTCAGCCTCTATTTGAATACGGACCTCTCGCGAGAGTCCAAGGAGAAATGCAAGCTGGTCTTGCGAGAGCACCTCGGGAAGATCGACGACGAGGCGTTGTCCCAGGACCTGAATCGTATCGAGCGCTTCTTCGGTTTTGAGTACGATTGGCAGGGGCGAGGAGTCGTCTTATTCTCTTGCCAGGCCCAAGGATTCTGGCGAGCCTATTCGCTCCCGGTGCCGGTACCTGATGGCGCTTTCGTGGCGGACAGACCTCACGTGAAGCCGCTTGTCTATTTGGCGGACAAATTCGGCTCATATGGAGTTGTGATAGTTGATCGAGAATGCGTGCGTATGTTTCACATTCGTGGAGGGCGGGTCCTGGGAGAGAGCGAGGCCATTGGCGAAGAGATCAAGCGCCATAAACAAGGAGGATGGTCCCAGTCTCGTTATCAGCGCTGGGTTGATGGACAGGCAGCACAAAACCTGAAACGAGCCGCTGAAGAGGTGGTGCAGTTCTTGAAGAGCGAAGACTGCCAGCGGGTAATCATTGGAGGCACGGAAGCCAATCTGGCACAGTTTCAGGATATGTTGCCCAAGCACTTGCAGGAACGCATCGCAGGAACGTTTTCCGTTGGCCGAATGACGGGTATTGATGACATCCTGGAACGTTCCTGGGAGATAATGCAGCGAGTTGAGCGCGAGGAAGAGGGGAAGCTGGTCGAGGAGATGATAACGGCTGCCCGCAAGGGGGGGCTGGGTGCGACGGGGTTGGCAGATACCCTCTATCGCCTTCACGAGGGTAGGGTGCGCATCATGCTAGTGATGGAAGGGTTGTCTGCACCCGGTCATGTATGTTCATCCTGTGGCTATGTCTCCGCGGAGGATGTCCCCAAGTGCCTCTTCTGCGGTGGTGAGGATATGCGTCCCGTTGAAGATGCTGTGGAGTATGCCGTTTACACGGCTGTGAAAACAGGTGTGAAGGTGGAGGCAGTGGAAGAGAGCCAGCCTCTGGAAGAAGCCGGTGGCATCGGCGCGATATTGCGTTACTAGGGGCGAAACAGCGGCTTTGTCGCAAAGAGGAAGACAAGAAACATCATGCAATCGGCGGGGAGCTGGAAGCCGAGGCGCAGCGTTTGGCAGACCTCTGAAACGAACCATCCAGCGGGAGATGCAGGACCCCCTGGCTATGGGAATCCTGCAGGGTGAGTTCACAGAAGGGGACACGATTCAGGTGGACTCGAAAGACGGGAAGTTGACTTTCGGCAAGAAGTAGCGTCGTGTTGCGTGCCGACAACTTCTGACCTGCCATAGAACCAATGGATAGAGAGATGACCCCAAGAGGGGCTAGAAGGTAGTTGAACATGATGAGTTTTGATCGTTTCACGGAACGTGCCCAGGAGGCTGCCGGCCGGGCTTTCGAGGTCATGCAGCGGTATGGGCACTCACAACTGGATACAGAACATATCCTGATGGCGTTGTTGGAGCAGTCAAAGGGAACTGTGGTTCAAATCCTGGAAAGACTGAACGTTGATGTTGATGTCATGCGGGAAAAGCTGGACGCAGATCTGAAGGGCACCCCTCGGGTGGCTGTTGCTACCAGTATCATCCAGGCAGCGCAGGTCTTTGCTACCCCTCGAGTAAAGAGGGTCATTGATCGAGCCAATAAGGAGGCCAGTGAGCTTGGGGATGAGTACATCTCTACTGAGCACCTGTTCCTGGCCATCGTTGCGGAACGGGATGGGACGTCCGCTCGCATTCTCAATGATGCCGGAGTCACCCGCGACAAGATCCTGGCTGTCTTACCGGACATACGCGGTGGACAGAAGGTGACGAGTCGCCAGGCAGAGAGCCGCTATCGCACTTTGGAGAAGTACAGTCGTGACCTGACCCAATTGGCCAGGGAAGGCAAGCTCGACCCCGTTATCGGGCGCGATGAGGAAATACTTCGGGTACTTAGAGTACTCTCCCGGCGCAAGAAGAACAACCCTGTGCTGATCGGCGAAGCGGGCGTGGGGAAAACGGCTATCGTGGAAGGATTGGCACAGAAAATCGTCGCCGGGGATGTCCCTGAGCCGCTGATAGGAAAGCGTCTGGTGTCCCTGGATCTGGGCGGTATGGTGGCTGGTTCTCGCTTCCGTGGCGAGTTTGAGGAACGTCTGAAGACTGCATTGCAGGAAATCCAGCAGGCCGAGGGAGAGATCATCCTTTTCATAGACGAATTGCATAACGTGGTAGGAGCTGGTGCTGCTCAAGGAGCCATTGATGCCTCGAGCATGATGAAGCCTGCTCTGGCTCGAGGTGAGCTACGCTGCATCGGTGCCACGACGCTGGACGACTACCGTAAGTACGTTGAAAAGGACGCTGCTCTGGAGCGGCGCTTCGCACCGATCTACGTAGAAGAGCCATCGGTGGAAGAGACCATTGAGATGCTCGCAGGCCTTCGAAATCGATACGAAGCGCATCATGAAGTGACCATTTCTGATGAGGCTCTGGAAGCGGCGGCGCGCCTCTCGGATCGGTATGTTAAGGATCGCTTTCTACCCGATAAGGCTATAGACCTGGTGGATGAAGCGTCTGCCAAACTGCGTATTGCTATCTATAGTCTTTCGCCCGATCTCAAGAAAGCGAAGCTGGAGATACAGGAGCTCATCACAGATGAGGAGGACGCCTGGCAGCAGAGGGATTATGAGAAGGCTGCGGAGTATAAGAGCCAGAGGTTGAAGCTGGAAGAGGATTTCCGAGCAAAGAAAGAAGCATGGAAAGAGGAGCAGGACCTGGATGAGGTGATAGGGGAAGAAGACGTCGCGGAGATTGTAGCTAAGTGGACGGGTATTCCAGTGAATCGTATGCTGGAGACTGAGAGCAAGCGTCTGCTTCAAATGGAGGAACGCCTGCATGAGCGGATCATCGGCCAAGATGAAGCCGTTGCGGCGGTGTCGGATGCCATCCGCCGGGCTCGTTCCGGATTGAAGGACCCCAGGAGGGCCATTGGGAGTTTCATCTTCCTGGGACCTACGGGGGTCGGCAAGACCGAACTAGCCAAGGCGTTGGCCCAATTCCTTTTCAGCGATGACGACGCCTTGCTTAGAGTGGATATGAGCGAGTATCAAGAACGCCATACTGTGTCGCGATTGGTAGGGGCTCCCCCGGGATATGTAGGCTACGATGAGGGCGGACAGCTTACCGAGGCCGTACGGAGACGTCCATATCAGGTGATCCTCTTCGACGAGATGGAGAAGGCACACCCTGATGTCTGGAACGCCTTGCTTCAGGTATTGGAGGATGGGCGGCTGACAGATGGTCACGGTCGTACGGTGGACTTCCGCAACACGGTGTTGATCATGACCTCCAATCTCGGCACGAGCTTCACGTGCGCTGAACCGATGGGCTTTCGGACAGCTGGCCGCACGGGTAAGGACGAGAGAGATAAGATGCGCACCGAGATGATGGAAGCATTGAAGAAGGCATGTCGTCCGGAGTTCCTGAATCGCATTGACGAGATCATCATATTCGAGCGTTTAAGTCGGGAAGACGTAAAAGCCATCGTCGATCTGCAGATACGGGAGATCAGTGAACGACTGGCGGAGATGGGGATCACCATTCAGGTTATCGAAGAAGCCAGGGGCTGGCTAGCTGAGAGGGGATACGATCCAGTCTTCGGGGCACGCCCTCTACGCCGTACTCTTCAGCGCGAAGTAGAAAGCCCTCTATCCCGGAAGTTGCTCGGCGGCGAGTTTAGGGCCGGTGATGTGGTGAAAGTAGCTGTGCGGGAGGATGAACTTTTCTTTGAGGCGCTCTCCGTGTCGAATGTGCCTCAGGAGGTAGCAGCATAGGACGGTCCAGTCACCCGGAGCAGGGGAGTCGGAGGGGGAAAAGGGTCCTCTGACTCCCCTTTCTCATTTTTGCTGCAGAAGCCGGTTCTGGAGCATTTGCCCAGGGAGCTACTTTAGCCAGTCGACGTAGCGCATAAGAATGACCAGGCAGAGCAAAGCGACGAGGGCGAACTCGAATGTGGTGCGACGGGAGAGACGCTTCCAGATCTGCTGCTGGGATATTCCCGTGACGAAGTAGAATATGAGCAGGAGAAAGGCTCCCCCCGCTAAGGCAGAGACAGTCCAGTAGTTCAGGGCCCAGGTGATCTGTCCCATGATTACGCCAGTGATGCCGGCATATAGCCACGCATTGGAGATTCCTTTGGGAGATTCTCTCAGTAGCTCCAGCGCCAGCAAGCTGCTGACTAGCAGGATCGTCGTAGCTGAGAGCAGGCTGCGACTCTTGTCGCCATATACCACCAAGAAGAGGATGAAAGCGGCCAGGTAGACGGTGAAGTTCAAGCCCAATCTGGCAGAGCGATAGTAACGATCGGACGAGTTGATTGTCCGGTACTGGGCACTGATGATGAGGAGAATTAGGAGAACAGCCAGAGCCAGCGTGGTCAATTGAAAGACGAGTACATCGGATTCCTGCAAGATCGTCATGGCAGCCACTGTAATCGTTCCAGGCAATCCCCAGAAGCTAAGCATGTAGAGGACATTGTTGGAACTCAACTTGGGATGGGAGCGCACAATGGAGTTAACGCCCGCACAGACGATGGCGGTCAGAAGGATGCCCATCTGCCATGCTCCTGTGAGGGTGATGTTCAGTGGCGATCCCAGAGCTATGAAGTTAAAGCTCCGCGTGGGTAGCTGGATAGCTGTGGACAGGATTAGCCCCAGCAGAATAAGGCTGGCTACTATGCCCAGCCGATCATACTTTGGCATATTATTCCTGCTTTACGATGCTGTGACTAAGACCTAAGAGTGTACTAGACATTTGCCAGGGGGGATGGGCCTTGCTTCCTGAACCAGCGATAGTCTATGTCGGGGAAGAGATTGTCCATTTCTCCCAGCTCTTTGGCCAGCCTGCTACCTTCTACCAGATCATCCGCCTCTAGCAGATCGAGCAGCCGGTTGAAGCGCTCCTCGTGGCTCGTGAAGCGTTGCCTGGCGTACTGACCGGCCTGTCCGGTAGTGACCAGGAAAGGCCAGTCGCTTGCTTGGAGCAATAGCAACTCGCGTGCGGCCTGATTGAGCACATCTGCCGTATCCCCTTGCGCCTCCGGATAGCGACTGACTATTCCCTCCATTCGTTTCTCTGCTGCATGGATTGGCTCCCACATCCAGCGCGTATCTGGGTTGTCCCAGGTCCAGTGCCCACCACCACTTCCCCATGAACTCTCCGGGACCGTCATGACCTCCTCTGGAGGGCGTTGGTCCAGATAATCCGTAGCCGGCGTCAACTCCACGACCTCGCTCTGCGATAGCAACCTTAGAACCTCTTTGATCCAGGCGATGCCCTCGAACCACCAGTGGCCGAATAGTTCCGTATCATAGTTGGAGGAGATGATCCCGAATTTTCCGGATTCCCTATGGTACTCTGCGGCAAGCTCCTCTACCAACTCCGCAAAATGGCGTGCGTGCTCTTCGACTTTCTGTCCTGCCCAATCAGGATGGTAGAACTCCTTGTCTCCCAAATCAGTGCGTGGACCGGTCACTCGCCAGTACTGTAAGCCGGAAATGTGATCTTTCTTGTGGAATTCTCGGTAGTCCTGGTCTCCCGGATAGCCCCATTCTCCTGACCAAACCTGCAGGCCGGTGCGATTGTTGCGACCGATGACTGCTACGGGTGGATTGGTCAACCCTTTGTCATTACCTGCAACGTAATAAGGCTGATAAGTGGTGCCGCCTTTCCCTCTGCCCTCGGCAATTGGTACGATGTAGCGCCGTTTAATGGCCGCATACGGGCCGATGGCAACGTCTCCGGCGGCCTTTCCGACGGGACGACCGCCCTCTATGGCATGGGTCTCGCTGAAGAAGCAACCGAGCCCCAGTAGCGAGAGGAATTCCTCAATGGCTGGCCGGGTGACGCCCTCATCGTTGACGTAGGCGGGGCGATAGGCACACTCCGGTAGCCAGACGGCCCGCGGCGAGCGTCCAAAAAGGCGCTTGTAGCTTTCTATACCGGTGCGCAGTTGTCCATATATGGACGAATCACGGGAGAGCAAGGGGAGATAACCGTGAGTAGCGGCTGATGTGATGATTTCGATGAGGCCGTCGTCTTGAAGGGCACGGAAAGCCCCGATGATGCTTCCCTGGAAGCGATTGAGGAAGGTATCCAGTGTGTGACGATACCAATCGAGGTAGAAGGAGGCCAGGTACTCCGCGTGCTGATCTCCTTCTTTGTGGAAGCGGGGCATATCTTCCTCTGCCGCAGCAATCTTATCCTGCATAAAGAGGACGAAGTGTTCCAGGACCAGAGGGTCGGCCAGTTGTTCGGCGAGCACGGGAGTGATGCCGATGGTGATATGAAACGGTACCCCCTCTTCTTTCAAATCATACAGTCCGTTCAAGAGTGGGAGATAGGTCTCGGAGGCGGCTTCGTGAAGCCACTCCTCACCGTGAGGCCATCGCCCCGCCATACGGCAATAGGGCAGGTGGCTGTGTAGAACAAAGGTAAAAGCGCCTGATTTCGCCATGCTAGATTCCTCTCCTCTCGTCCTCTGCCTTCAGGACCAACGACATGAGCAACGCGCCCGTGAACTTTATCACGCGGGGGGCAAATTGTCAAACCATGCCGGCTGATTCTATACCTCCATAGTCTCTGGGGGCGAAGACGGACTGGTTCTTGCCAGACGGAGGGCTAGTCCTGGCGCTACGGAATCTTGATGTGAGTTGGGTGACACCACGGCTCTATTCCTCCGATACGATCTCCCAGAAATCCACCGTGCTCTTCATTTGCTCGGGAGGTCAACATGCATCGCTGCTAGCGCCGCTGTGGTGATCCGTGTCACACCGCTGATCGTTCCCAGCCACAGGTTTCCATCCTCGTCCTGCAGCATGGTCTTCACCTCAGAGGCGGCAAGCCCCCCCCGCGATCTAATAACCCCGTTCCTGCCCACACCGAGCCAGAGCTATCCTCCAGGAGAGCGTTCACATTGTTGTGGGGGAGTCCGTTCTCGGTAGAAAAGTGCTGCCAGGCACCA
>JAKLPW010000006.1 GCA_022013675.1 Anaerolineae bacterium
AATCTATGGCTATGTCTTGTGGTGCAAGCTGTCGCTGAGCCACAATATGCAGGCATATTCTTTACGATAACTGGAATTCGCCAATGTCCAGTTCGGAAGTCTTAAGGGGTCTTTCTCCACACCCTCGTCAAAAGATACGGCTTCAATCTCAATATGCAAAATATCTAACATCTGCTATAAAATTCCTTTGTGCCTTTGTGTCTTCGTGGTAAACCTCCGAGTTCTTTCAGGAAAGTCATTCGTAAGATTCGTGGCGAAGAAGAGACTTGGGTTAGAAAAGGCAATCGCCGAAGGACGAATTTCGTCCCTCGGCGGAGCCAGAAGCAGAAGCGGAGGAGAGTTTGCTATCCGAAGAGATGGCGACTCTTCGCCTAGTTGAATGCCTAGTGAACAATCCCCAGGAATAACCAGCAAGCTCCTAGTGCCAGTACTGTCAGTAATGTGATCATCTCGCTACCTCCTGGTTCGATTCTTCACTCCGGCCTTCAACTCTCATCTGTGGACATTGTAGCACGTAAAGATTACAAACGCATTAAAACGGGCATAAATCCAGATTACAATTTTCAAATATAACACTCTTCTTTTGAAATAAACTTCATCCTCGTTGATTGCTCTGGGGCCTGGTGGATCGAACTCCCCGAGACAATCGCGCATGAGGCCGACCCATGACCGGCCCTCTCATGCATTGAGCTTAGATCTCTCGTGAGGGAAGGTTCTGGCTCTATGGAGGCGTTCGGACTGGAGAGACTAGTTCCTGCCCTGGCGGGACGACAAACCACTGCCGAGATGCACAGGAACGTGGCACGGGAATGGCAGAAAGCCTCATCGCAACGTCAGAATGGGACACCGCGCAAGCAAAAAGGCTATCCTGACAGGAGTTATCATCACAGCGGACCGGTTTTACATCTGTGCCGCGCTGATATGGCCAGGTATCGGTTAGAATCCGGGTATGACTACTACCTGTAGGGGTGGCATTGTAGTAGCGACTATGGAGTGTATTACACTGTCTTCAAGTAGCAGGTATAACATTCCTTGGTCCCTATACCGGAAGCCGTGAGTGTCTCGCATTGAGAGTTGCCCGGCACTTACGATTGGGTGTATCACTGCTGTAGACAGGTGTAGAAAACACCGGTATTCGCTTCTCGAGGGACGGTTCGAGGTGCCCGGTATCTCGACTGCGTATGTTCTGTCGGTGATCGCTCTACTCTCGGTGGTGAATTACCCGTTGCAATCGAGGAGTTGGTGAACTTGATCGGTTGGGTATTTCAAGTTGACTCCGGGTGAAAGATGTGGTACATTGTAGCTACTATTGTAGCTATAAGTATCGTGAGGGAGGTAGTATGCCAAGGGTAGGCGTACGTGAGTTGAAGAACCGAACCAGTGAGATACTGCGGGCCGTGCGAGAGGATGGGGCAGAGTATCTTATCACACGCCAAGGACGCCCCGTGGCTGTTCTTCTGCCTGTAGATGAGGCTGAGTTGGAAGACTACGTGCTAGCCACCCATCCTCACTTTGTGGAACTGAGGGAGCAAGCCAGACAAGCTATCCGTAGAGGTGAGTTTGCCACGTCTCGGGATCTGTCATCTTTGCTGGAGGAAGAGCCATCTTGTCCTACCAGATGAAGGTCGAGCGTAGCGCGTTCAAGCAGCTTAGGAAATTGCCTCGAACTGACCGGACGAGGCTAGCAAAGGCCATTCTAGAACTGGAGGAGAACCCTTTCCCACGGGGAAAGAAGTGGAAAAGTTTGGAGGACAGCGGTGGCCTGATGCGCCTGCGAGTGGGCGACTACCGAGTTTTGTACGAGGTATCCGGTGATGAAGTCTATGTACTTGCAGTGATCCATCGCCGGGACCTCACTCGCTGGCTACGAAAGCTCTGAATTCCCTTATCGCAGGTCCTTGGCAGAGTCACGCGCCAGTGCCTATCTTGAGCAAGAAGGAGAGGAACATGGAAAGACCGCCTAGCGAACAACAGAATCTACCCGAGATCCGCCGAGCACGAGGATCATATACCAGGTTGCGTGCCCGTGTGACAGCCTGGCTGGAAGGCCGCGACGTCAGCGATCAAGTGAAGGAGTACCTGCTGCTGCTGCCCGACCTGTTCGCCTTGTTGGTCCGCTTGATGGGTGATCCCCGGGTTGACAAATCCCTCAGGGCGCAGCTTGCCATTGTCAGCGTCTACGTGGTCTCGCCCATCGACCTGATTCCCGATTTCATCTTGCCCATAGGCTTGATTGATGACACGGTCGCCTTGGCCTTCATCCTGACGCGGGTTGTCAAGATCATGGGAGAGACGGGGGAGGACATTCTGCGCCAGCATTGGGAAGGCCAAGGGGATGTACTGGCGCAGCTTCAGAATATCGCCCGAACGGCTGATCGCTTGCTAAATGAGAGAGTCCTGAAGCGCCTCGGAAGACTCTTCAAGTGATCGCCGTTGGACGAAGGTCTCCTGACCGAGTCCCCACGGTTGGGTGAAGGTCTCCTGACCGAGTCCAGTCTTGTAATCTCGCTGTCAATCTGGTATAATAGCAGTGGTCCTGGATTCCCTGCCTGGGTGTTCGGGTTCCTGCCGCTATTCTGAGGGGCGCTCATACTCAGCCATCGTCAGACAGGAGGCTACTCGTGACAGTAACGCCTGCTCTCGTCCACCAGCGCTTGACGGAACTCTCGCAGCAGCGCTCCTTCGATGTGGTCCTGGAGCTTTTCGCCTCCCTGGGATACCAGTACGCCGACGAGCTTCCACTGCCTATGAGCAACTGGCCCGACGGCGTGCGCAGCTACTTGCAAGAGAACGCCGAGCCACCCATATACCTGGCCCAACACCGCGACTTCCACGTGGTCTACACTCACCTCAGCACCGACGATCTCCATCGTACCGTTGAACGCCCCATCGTCGAGCATACCCTGCGCAAGCTCCATCCCTTCGCCCTCTTCGTCTTCTCCAACCGCGACCTGACCCGCTGGGATTTCGTCAACGTCAAGTACGTCGCTGAGGGCATCACCCTGAGCGAAGCTGAAGGGGGCCGAGTCGAAGGGAGCGGCACCGAAGGGCGGCGGCGCACCATCCGGCGCATCCACGTGGGGGCCAACGAGCGGCTTCACACGGCGGCTGAACGCATCGCCATGCTGATGGTTCCGGACCCGGAGACCAGCGCCCTCGAACTTCAGAGCCTCCACGACAAAGCCTTCGACGTCGAAGAGGTCACCAAGCAATTCTATCGCGACTACGTGCAGGTCTTCAGCAATCTGTGCGACGACATAGACAAGCGTAATCGCCGCCGAAGCGTCTATCGCCGCCGTGGGTCCGACCCCCAAACCGATGCTCAGGAACTCCTCGACCGGATGATGTTCCTCTACTTCATCCAGAAGAAGGGCTGGTTGGATGATCGGAGAGACTATCTTCGCAAGCACTTCGAGGCCCATTGCGAGGACGATCCCAAAGGCACCAGCTTCTACACCGACTTTCTCTTTCCGCTGTTCGTCACTCTCTCCAACGAGGACGCCGAGATCAGGAGCCAGGGAGACATTCCCTTCCTCAACGGCGGGCTCTTCGAGGAATCTGCCGACGCCCCCCTGACCGGACAGCTCATCGTGGGCAACGACGCCTTCCGCTCCATCTTCGGCGACCTCCTGGAGCGCTACAACTTCACCGTGCGCGAGGACACTCCTCTGGACGTGGAGGTAGCCATCGACCCCGAGATGCTGGGGCAGGTCTTCGAGAATCTGGTGCTAGGCATCGAGAAGGGTGTGGATCGCCGCAAGGCCACCGGGTCCTACTACACCCCCCGCGTCATCGTCCACTTCATGTGCCGCCAGGCCCTCAAGGAGTACCTGGCGGGCGAGAGCGGCCTCGAACCCGCCAGCATCGAGGCCCTCATGGACGTAGGCCCCGCCGAGCAGTTGACGCCCGAAGAGGTGGCCGGGCTCGGGGAGATGATCACTGAACCTCAGGCCCGTCTCCTGCGCGGGCTGGTGAAGGACGCCCGCGTGCTGGATCCCGCCGTGGGGTCGGGCGCTTTCCTGGTGGGCATGCTCTACCAGATGGTGGCCCTCACCAAGCTGCTGGACGTGCGGCTGCACGGCCTGGAACGAGTGCAACGCCGCAACTACGACTACGACCTCAAGCGGGGCCTCATCGAGCGCAACCTCTACGGCGTGGACATTCAGCCCGAGGCCGTGCGCATCTGCGAGCTGCGCTTGTGGCTCAGCCTGATGGTGGAGTACCAGCGGGCGGATACCGAGCCGGTGCCCCCTCTACCCAACCTCAGCTACCGCGTGCGCGTGGGCGACAGCCTCATCGAGCGCCTTTTCGGCGAGCCGGTGCAACTGGACGAGCTGGCCGATGATACCATGGCCCGCCAGCTCGTCGATCGCATCCAGACCGAGAAGCAGGCCTATTTCAAGGAGCCGGACCTGGACGAGAAGCGCCGCCGGGAGCTGCGCATCCTCGCGCACATGTGCGAGCTCACGGCCACGTTGGTGGGAGCAAAACGCGGCCAGGTCTTGCAGAAGATGTCGGCCCAGGTGCCACCCATGGGCGACGAGTTCCTGTCCAAGGACCTGCGCAAGCTGAAAGAGAGTTTTGAGGCAGAATTGGCGCGCTACGAGGGTTTGGTGGAGCAAGTGAAGGATGTTTACGACAAGGTCAAGGCCATGCAGGGGGGCGAACTGCCCGCCGAGACCCGCGACGTGGACGCCCTGCGCACTCAACTGGGCCTCTCCTTCATCTGGCGTCTCGACTTCGCCGAGGTCTTCGCGGAGAAGGGCGGGTTTGATGTGGTGATCGCCAATCCGCCGTACATCCGCCAGGAGAAGTTCTCCGCAGATAAGCCCATGCTCAAGCAGGCGTACCCCGATGTCTACAGCGGCGTGGCCGACCTGTACGTCTATTTCTATCGCAGGGGCTTCGGACTCCTGCAGCCCGAAGGTGTTTTCACCTTCATCAGTTCCAACAAGTTCTTCCGCGCCGGGTATGGCAGGAAGCTGCGCACTTATCTGAGAGACGAGGCTTACTTGAAGACGGTCATCGATTTCGGCGACCTACCTATCTTCGAGGCCACGACCTATCCCTGCGTGATGGTGGCGCGCAATCGCCGCCTGCGTGATGGCGAGGCGACTGCCCAGGCGCTGAACGTTCATAGCATGGCGACGTTGGAACGTCTGGCCGACGCTGTGTTGCACGAGGGATGGCCCCAGCTGCAGAGTCGCCTCCATCAAGACGGGTGGGCCCTGGCCCGACCGGAGGTACTGGCACTCATGGAGAAGCTGCGCCGTACCGGCGAGCCGCTGTGGGATCATGTGGAGGGGCACTTATATGTTGGGATCAAGACTGGCCTGAACATGGCTTTTGTCATTGATCGGATTACGAGGGATCATCTCGTTTCCGAAGATCCCCGAAGTGGCGAGGTCATCAAGCCATGGTTGCGTGGGCGTGATATCAAGCGTTGGCAAGTGGATTGGAGCAGCACGTACCTTATAGCTATTCAGAACAGCAGTGACCGCGATGCCGACAATCCGTGGGCAAAGGCCAGAACGGAGTCCAAAGCCCGATCAACGTTTCGCCGAACCTACCCTGCCATCTACCGATACCTGAGCCAGTATGAGATCCAATTGAAGAAGCGCAGCGATCAGGGCAGGTTCTGGTGGGAGCTTCGTCCGTGCGCCTATTATGCTGTCTTCGAGCGACCCAAGATCGTGTGGCCGGACATCGCCAAGCGTTGTGAGTTCACTATAAGTGAAGGCCACGAATATGCCGACATGACGCTGTTTACTATCCCAACAGAAGATAAGCTCTTGCTGGCTATTCTCAATTCGTCAACTGCAGAATGGTTTGTCTATCACACCAGTTCCTCAATCCAACAGGGTTTTCTCCGCTTCAAACGCGTTTATCTATCGCCATTGCCTATTCCTTCTGCGCTTCCTGGCCAACGCGCGGCAATCGAAGCGGTGGTGCGCAAGCTGCTGGACGCAAAGGGCCAGGGGCCCCAGGTGGCAGAGTGGGAGCGGGAATTGAACGCGCTGGTGTATGAGTTGTACGGGCTGACGGAGGGGGAGATTGGCATCATCGAGGCTACGGGGGGAAGATAGCCACGAATTACACGAATTGACACG
>JAKLPW010000056.1 GCA_022013675.1 Anaerolineae bacterium
AGAACGGCCCGTTTTTCGTGCTGGGCTCCCACACGCGACCTGGAAACGGCACTTTTTAGGGATGGCATCGGGCAAAGTAGACGATAACGCGCCATATTGAGAATTGCTGATTCATTCACCGTCTCGCGCACCCTAGGCACGCAGAATGCGGTGGAAGCTCTTGCTTAACTCCTTGGCCTCAGTAAACGTGTTGGTCTGAGTCCATAGCATGATCCCTCGCCGGCCAAAGCAATCAGTGAGCGAACGACTGTACTCCATCAAGTCGGGCGCGTCAGAGTTCGGGAAATCCCAACTGTAGTATCTCAGGCACAGGGATGTTCTCCCGTGGGTGATGTCACGCACTTTCTCCCAGTCGTTCTGCGGCGCGACCAGGTCAATCCCGCGCAACCCTGGAATCTCTAGCATGCCGCGGAGCACGTGCGTAATGCTCCCGCATGAGTGAACAACAATTCCGCCAAAGGCTTCTGAGATGCGTGTGTTGTACGGCACGCCGAACTCGCGGTAGGTACTGGGGGACATAACTGCCGCCGTGTCGTCACTGATGCGGATGCCCAGATCGGGTGGCAAGTACCAAGGTTCGTGTGACATCGCAAATAGCCTATCGATCTTTTGCAATTGCAGGTGCACGAACTCGATGGTCGCCTCGGTGACTTTCTCAAGCAACGCATGAACCTCTTGGCGATGCGTGATTGTGGCCAGGATGAAAGAGCTATAGTCCCAGATCAGCGAGGCAGTGACCAACGGGGACGGGACGTTGACCAGCCGCAGTGGTAGCTGGCTGTGCTCCTGAAAATAGGCAATGCGCTCAAGAGCCATGGCGTTCATGCCCGATTGAGTAGGATCCGGTATCTGCAGAGTATACACGTCTTGGGGATTATCATCGCCGATGATCGGTTTGGTCCAGGGATCGCTTGTTGGATCCACGACCCATTCACAGCCGAACGCGGCGGCCATGATGCCAATGCCCAGGTTGGGCTTTAAGTTGGGAATGAAGTAGTCATCCAACTGTGATCGCGTTCGGCAATGCTCTTTCTGCCACTCCAGGTCTACTGCCGCGTCGTTGAGAAACCCTGCGGTAGCGTAATGTGGCTCACCTACTTCGATCATGAATGGTACTTCGGATGTATCCTGCATCAGCCAAGCATTGCGAATCGCTTGACGCTTCTGTTCCTCTGTCACTAGCACGTTCGTCTCCCTGTCGGCTTTTTTGTCGCCCCTCTATAACGCTCTATGATCTGCTCTCGTACCAGCCATACTAGGCAACAGCATCTCGCATGGCCAGAACGTCAGGGCAATTGCATCTGTCCCATTCTCTCCTCGTGTGATTCAGACTGGCGGGCTGGGAAGCTTGTGCCAGGCAGAAGGATCGGCGGGCATGTCTCTGCCCAGGCTGTATCGATCTTGTTGATTTTCCATAATGCATGCTGCAACCAGTCATTCTGCTCGTCGGTATCCGTGTCGTAGGTCCCTAGCCTGATGACGTAGTCTTCGAACCCGCGTCTGTCGCCGCCGGTGAGACAATGCCATTTCCCGACATAGGCTGTTTCATAGCCTGCCCCGCGGAAGCACTCACCCATCCGCGGCAGCGCGTCCGCCCTCAAGGCTCAGACAACTCTGCGCGTTGCCCACACTGACCACAACCCCGACGACGGGGAGGGTACTTTTCGATTGACCCCCCCCCGCTTTCCGTCACTGAGGGTCTTGGATACTGGAGTTGCGTCTATTGGGTTGATTGATTAGAGTCCGCATTGTGGACTATTATTCCAATATATGGACAACCATATTATAGCACAGAATCAGACGTTTGTCAACGTTTGGGCCTCATTGTCCAGCAATTCTCAATATGACAACTTGTCAGGGATGAGGCTCACAGAACGGCCCGTTTTTCGTGCTGGGCTCCCACACGCGACCTGGAAACGGCACTTTTTAGGGATGGCATCGGGCAAAGTAGACGATAACGCGCCATATTGAGAATTGCTGCCTCATTGTCAGCAATTCTAAATATGAAGGTGCTTTGGGTGAAAAACCATTTTAGTGCAAGAATTCTGGTGCTGGTGGGGTGAAAATCCGCCATTTTGGCCCAGGAATGGGAACGCGCGACGCTAAAGCGCTCATATTTATAAATTGCTGCGGGAGATCGCCTTTCCTTGACACTCACTGACTCCAGTGCTACAATCACCATGCCACCGACCTTGATGGCGGTGAGCTTGAGGACTAACATTGCACGAACTGTCCTTCGCTTGGATCGGGAAATGACCGAGACGACTGAAAAACGGGACTTCGGAAAGCTGCCGGACGTCTGAGCTTTATTAGATTCCGTGTCGCTCTAGCCAGACTCGAACTGATCGTTGTCAGGCTGGAGACTCTCGAAGCCTGGTGGGTTCTGCCCCACTCTCATCCTCCTCTCGGTGTCTGCCGAGAGGTTTTTCATTGTCTACCAGGACTTTCAGGCCACCACTGCGAACGGAAACGGGAACTCAAGGCAGAATACCCGGAGAGAGCAGAGGGGACTTACCAGTCCGTAGGGCCTTGCTTTTTCAGGGAGGTGCTTGAACTATTGGAGAACCTCGCACCGGCGCTCTAGCCTGGGAAGATGCTTTCAAGGAGGCCATGAATTATGTTGCTTTGTATTGACATCGGCAACACCAACACGGTTCTGGGTGTGTACCGTCAAGAGGAACTAATATCACACTGGCGCATCTCGACACGGCATGAGAAGATGCCCGACGAGTACGCCATGCTGATGCTCGATCTTCTACGGCACGCCGGGCTCTCGCCGGAGGATATCCAGGGAATCGCCTTGACCAGCGTCGTGCCGCCACTCACCGGCGTCTACGAGGAGCTATGCCGGCGTTACCTGGGACAGGAGCCCCTGGTAGTGACCGCCGGGATTCGCACCGGAGTGCGCATCCGATGCGACAACCCCCGAGAGGTCGGCGCTGATCGAGTGGTCAACGCCGTCGCGGTCTTTCGGCTGTATGGAGGCCCCGCTTGCGTAGTGGACTTTGGCACGGCGACTACCTTCGATGCCATCTCGACCGAGGGCGACTACCTGGGTGGGGCCATCGCGCCCGGCATGACAGTCTCCGCCGAAGCCCTCTTCCGGCGTACGGCAAAGCTCCCGCGTATTGATCTCGTGCGTCCTCCGGGGGCCATCGGGTCCAACACGGTGCAAGCCATGCAGTCCGGGATTCTTTTTGGCTACGTTGGTCTCGTTGAGGGGATGATCGTGCGATTTCGTGAAGAACTCGGTCCCGAGATGAAGGTCGTAGGCACGGGGGGGCTAGCTTCACTGATCGGCAGGGAGACCAAGTCCATCGAGATCGTGGATCCCTGGCTGACCCTGAAGGGCCTGCGCATCATCTGGGAACTTAATCGGTAGGGAGTAGGATGGGAGGTTGATATGATTCTGGAAGGCAAGCGCGTGGTGCTGGGTATTACGGGGGGCATCGCTGCGTACAAAGCGGTAGACCTGGCCAGCAAGCTCATTCAGGCTGGGGCAATCGTGGACGTGATCATGACCGAAGCGGCTACTCGTTTCGTCGCGCCGCTCACCCTCCAGACGTTGACGCATCGCCCGGTTTCGTTGGACATGTTCCGCTTGTTGGAAGAGACCGACATGACTCACATCGCTCTCTCGGAGCGAGCCGATGTCATTATTGTTGCGCCGGTCACGGCTAATACCATCGCCAAGCTGGCCCACGGGCTGGCGGACAATCTACTGACCGCCACCATCCTGGCTACACGAGCGCCGGTGCTGCTGGCCCCGGCTATGAACGCTGACATGTATGCTAACCCTGCCACTCAGGCGAATGTGAGAACCTTGAAGGATCGAGGGTTCTTCATTGTTGGCCCTGCCCACGGGCGCTTGGCCTCGGGGCGAGTTGGCTGGGGGCGTCTCGTAGCTGTGGGGCAGATCATTGAAGCGGCCCGACAGACCCTGGGGCGAGAGGGGCCATTGGTGGGTGTACGGGTGCTGGTTACGGCAGGGGGAACGCAGGAACCGCTCGATCCGGTGCGCCACCTGGGGAATCGCTCATCTGGGCGAATGGGATATGCGCTGGTGGCTGCGGCGCGGGACAGCGGGGCTGATGTCCGGTTGGTATCAGCACCCACCGCTCTGTCCGAACCATATGGGGTGGAAATGGTGCGCGTTCGGACGGCAGAGGAGATGCATCGCGAGGTCAAGGTGGCCATTCCGCAGACAGACATCCTGTTCATGGCCGCGGCCGTAGCGGATTACAGGCCCGCTTGGAGGGCGACCTCCAAGCTGAAGAAAGGGGAGGCCGAGCTCAAACTCTCGCTGACGCGCACCCCCGATATCCTCGAGAGCGTGGCGATGGAACGGGGCACTCTGGGCAAGCCGGGCCTGGTGGTGGGTTTCGCCGCGGAGACGGATGACCTGATCAAGAATGCTCAGGAGAAGCTGGCCCGGAAGCGGCTGGACCTAATCGTGGCTAATGACGTGACTGCACCAGACAGCGGTTTCGAGGTCGAGACCAATCGTGTGGTACTCATTAAGCCGGACGGTGCGATTGACCGCTGGCCTCTGTTGGACAAAGCGGAAGTGGCGGAGCGCATTTTGAAGCTGGTCGCAGAGATGTGGGAGGAGAAACATGACGAAGGCAACGCATAACGCAATTACCGATGTGCCGGGCATCAAGGTGGGACATGGGACCGATCTCGAGGCGTTGACCGGTTGCACCGTAGTGTTATGTGAGGGCGGGGCCGTCGGAGGAGTGGACGTGCGGGGTTTGGCCCCAGGCACGCGTGAGACGGACCTGCTGCGACCGGGTAATCTGGTGGAGAAGGTGCACGGTGTGCTGCTGAGCGGTGGGAGCGCCTTCGGTCTGGCGGCGGCGGATGGCGTTATGCGCTATCTGGAGGAGCGAAAGATCGGTTTCAACGTGGGGGTCACCGTTGTTCCCATCGTGCCCGGCGCGATCCTCTTCGATCTGGCGGTCGGCGATCCGTTCGTTCGTCCTGATGCAGCTATGGGGTACGCAGCTTGTCTGAACGCCTCTGACGCTCCCCCGCTTGAGGGCAATGTGGGTGCGGGAACCGGCGCAACCGTGGGGAAGATCTACGGCCCCGCGCGATGCATGAAGGGAGGGCTGGGCACTGCCAGTCGTCGGAGCGGAGGAGTCGTAGTGGGAGCTATCGTCGCGGTGAACGCCTTTGGGGACATCGTGGACCCAAATAGAGGGCATATTATCGCAGGAGCGCGAAAACTCCACGGAGAAGGCTTCGCAGACACGGTGGAGGTGATGGGTAGCCTCGCTGGACGCACGGCTCTCGCTTTTGCCAGCACGGTGATCGGTGTGGTGGCCACAAACGCGCGCCTGAGCAAGGCCGAGACTAACGTCGTGGCCCAGGCGGCTCATGATGGGTTGGCCCGCGTCGTGCGGCCAGCACATACTATCTTCGATGGAGATACGATCTTCGCCCTGGCGACTGGAGCGAAGCGCGCTAACGTTGCCATCGTGGGGGCATTGGCTGCGGAGGTGATGGCCGAGGCCATCATTCGGGGCGTGCGGCAGGCTGAGAGCGTGGTGGGCATACCCGCCGCCCGGGATCTGAATACTGCGGGAATCGAGAATTGAGGGAGCGAGTCGTCAGACCGAGATTGAAAAGCCGTAGGTCCTGGGCTTGTACCCGTGGCTTCAACAACTTCACAAGACTTGTGCCGTTCTCATTGTCTCGCGAGCCAGATACAGCACTCCCCACAAGGGAGCATCGGCTCCTAGTGTGGCCGGCACGATGTTGACTGTCACGTTGGGCGGCATTTCTGCCTTCGTAGCCTCTCTCACCACTTGCAGGTACACTTCGCCCGCTTTCGTCACCCCGCCTCCCAGTATGACACAATCGGGATTCAGTAGATGGATCGCA
>JAKLPW010000057.1 GCA_022013675.1 Anaerolineae bacterium
AACAGGTGACAGCCGTGCGGGTGACGCTAGACAACGGCCCCATCTGCATCTTGCCCGGCCATGCGTCTTTGATTGGCCGCCTGGCCCCAGGTGGGTTTAGCTACGTAGATCAGAAGGGAGACCACAGGCTCGAGGTGGGGGAGGGTATCCTGCGGGTCCTGAAGGGTGGTGTTACTGTCCTGACCGGCAACGTGCGCCTGATCTCCTAAACAAACCCTACGCCTGCGATCACAGGGAGGGACAGGTTGCACTGGCGAAGAGGTCGCTCTTGGGACGACAGGGCCAGCTCTGGTAGGAATCGTTCTTCGGGCCACATGCAGCCGAAACCGGTCTCTGCCGTGATCCTAGTCGAGACGAAAGGGCACAGGTATAGGGGTACAGATGAGTTCTGAGTGGGCAGTGGCAGCACTCCTGTTCCTTGTCGGCGTCGTCCTAGGAATAGGCAACGTCCTTCTGCTCCACCGCACTTTTGGTTCGCTGGGCCACCTTAGCCCTCAGGCCACCAGAAAGCGGATCATAGGCGGTTATCTGCTGCGCACAGCACTTACCGCGCTGGTCCTGTTTCTTGCAGTGTGTGCTGGGCCAGTACACGCCGTGGCGATTCTCATCGGCACTCTAGTTGGCAGGGGAATAGCCATAATGAGATTGCTACGCCGGTAGTTAATGGAGAGGAGATCATCTTGGAGGGAGTTTTTCCGCACGAGGTATTCCAGATATTCGGCATCCCCATCCGTGATACCGTGCTGCACACCTGGATCCTGATGGGAGCCTTCATCCTGCTGGCCTACCTGTTCAACCGCTACAGTCGCCTCCGTCCCCGTGCCTGGCAGATGCCTTTCGAAGCAGTGGTGGAATTCGCGGTGAAGCTCGTCGAAGACATGATAGGCCCCCACGCCGAACGGTATCTGCCCCTTATCGGCACACTCGTTCTATTCATCGCCAGCGCCAGTGTGCTAGGGATTTTCCCCGCTCTAGGCTCTCCCACCCGCGACATAAACACTACCTTCGCCCTTGCCGTGGTAGTCTTCTTTGCGGTACACTACTACGGAATACAGGAGCACGGGGCGGGAGGGTACCTGAAGCATCTTATGGAACCAAACGTGATCGTGTTTGTCCTGAACATCATTGGGCAATTTAGCCGCACACTTTCACTGACCGTGCGCCTCTTTGGCAACATCATCGCTTCAGAGATGATTGTAGCGGTAATCTTCGTATTGGTGCCCGCCGGTGCAGCAATCCCACTGCAACTTCTTGGTATGTTCACCGCGCTGCTGCAAGCCTACGTCTTCACCGTCCTGACGTGCACATACATCAGGTCCGCCGTTGAAAGCTCATCATCAAACGGGAATACAGACAAGACCCAATTAACAAGCTTAGAAAAGGAGTAAGGCAAACAATGGAATCCAATGTACTAGTCGTAGTAATCATGAGTATCGCTCCCCTCGTAGCCATCACTTTGGGATGCATCCTTCCCGCTTGGGTAGAAGGGAAAGCAGTGCTGAAGGCGCTGGATGCAATGGCACGCCAGCCCGAGGTGGCCGATGAGATCCGGACGACTCTCATCGTGAGTCTGGCCATGTTGGAGACTACCGCCATCTATGTGCTACTCGTTTGCCTCATCCTTCTCTTTGCCAACCCGCTGCTTGCGCTGCTGGCTACCTAGGAGAATCGCCTATGCTAGATATTAACATCGCCACGATTCTATGGCAGATCCTTAACTTCCTGCTACTAGCGGGTCTCCTGAGCAAGCTGCTCTATCAGCCTGCTTTGCACTACATGCGCGAGCGCGCTGCCAAAGTGGGACAATCCATGGACAACGCCAAAAAGGCTCAAGCCGAGGCAGAAGCAATGCGGCAACTGCTCTCGGAGCGACTGAAGGGGGCACAGAAAGAGGCCGAACGCATCATGCGTGAAGGCCGGGAGCAAGCAGAGGAACAGGCCTGGGGCGTGCTGCGAAAGGCAGAAGCCGAAGCTCAGGCCATCCAGGCGATGGCACAGTCCGAGATCAGAGACGCACGGGCACAGGCCATTGCCGAGAACTCTGATGAAGTGCTGAATACCGTCATCGAAGTAGCGTCCATAACCCTGCAGAAAACCGCCACCCAGGCTGTACACGATGACCTGGTAAGTGTCTTCAACTCCCATATCTGGAAGCTGGGACAGACCGACCGCCAACGGGTGGAGACCTACCGCACCATGATGGCAGAGCGCCAGCCTCTGGCCAGAGTATTCACTCCCACGCCCCTCAGTGAGGATCAGCAACGCACCCTGGCCGATACGCTCTCTGCTCTCATCAACAAACCGGTCACTCTGGCGATAGAGGTTGACCCTGACCTCATTGCTGGCCTCAGGGTACGTCTTGGGGACACCATCATGGACTACACTCTTCAACACCAGTTGTCAGAGCTGCGCACTGATCTCAAGGAAGAATTGACGCGGAGGCTGCAAGTATGACTGGAGAGCTTCCCCTACCTACCCTCCTTGAACTGATAACCCAAAAAGCTCGTGCGCACACATTCCAGATTCAATTCCTGGACGTCGGAACCCTGATACAGGTAGGCAGCGGTGTGGCCGGGCTCTCAGGGCTATCAGAGGCGATGACCGACGAGCTGGTCACGTTCCCCACGGGCGTTCAGGGTCTGATCCTCAACCTGGATCGGCGGCGGATAGATTGCATCCTCCTGGGGTCAGATGAAGGCCTCCAAGGAGGAGACCTGGTGCTAAGCACCGGCCAACGGTTGCAGGTTCCCGTGGGTCCAGAACTCCTTGGCCGGGCAGTAGACCCCTTGGGCAACCCCCTGGACGGGCGAGGACCTGTAGTCGCCACAGAGTGGCACTATCTGGAACAGGAAGCTCCAGGCGTAATCGAACGCGAACCAGTGGATCGCCCGCTGCATACCGGTATCAAATCCGTCGATGCCCTCGTGCCTATCGGACGAGGACAGAGAGAATTGATCATCGGGGATCGCCAGACGGGCAAGACGGCCATCGCTGTCGATACGATCATCAACCAGCGGGACAAAGACGTCGTCGCCGTGTATGTCAGCATTGGTCAAAAGAAATCCTCGACCCAGGCCGTGATTCAGACCCTGGAAAGATACGGCGACCTGTCCAAGATCGTGGTTGTGGTGGCAGATCCCGATGCCCCACCCGCGCTCAGGTATCTGGCTCCCTACGCTGGCTGCACCATGGCCGAGTACTTCGCCTGTCAAGGCCAGGACGTACTCGTCGTATACGATGATCTGAGCAAGCACGCCGATGCCTATCGCGAGCTATCGCTGCTGTTGCGCAGGCCCCCGGGAAGAGAAGCCTATCCCGGCGATGTCTTCTACCTGCACGCGCGCCTCCTGGAGCGGGCCGGTCAATTCGACCACTCCAGAAACAACGGCTCTCTTACTGCCTTGCCCATCGTGGAAACCAAACGAGGCCAGATCTCAGCCTATATCCCCACTAACTTGATCTCCATCACCGACGGCCAGATCTACCTCGATGCCAGCCGGTTCAATCGGGGATTCCGTCCGGCCACCAACATGGGTCTATCCGTCTCTCGCGTCGGTAGTGCGGCCCAGGGATCAGCCATACAAGCGGTATCGGGCAATCTTCGTCTGGAACTAACACAATACGAAGAGGTGGCCCGTTTCACTCGCTTTGGCAGTGAGATA
>JAKLPW010000058.1 GCA_022013675.1 Anaerolineae bacterium
AGGAGCCAACACCGAGAGCAGGCGGAACCCAACCTAACGCGCTAGATTGGAGCTGGAGCGAGCCCTTGAACCTCTCGCTCTCCGGGATCATCTCTCGCGCCCCGACAATTGAGGTCGCGCCGGACAGAAAGGTGCACGTGGCGTGGGAGGAAGGACTTTATATCTATCATCGATACTGGGACGGCATCGAATGGTCGTCACCAAAGCAGGTAGCGACTGGCGAACGCCCAGCCCTAGCTTGCGCTCCCGATGGAACAATCCACCTGGTATTCGCCAACGAGTTCGGGGGCAAAACAAACATCTACCACGTCCAGTGGACGGAATCAACCTCGTGGTCGCTGCCCTCCAACGTTTCGGGGACCTCTGGGGCATCGTCCGACCCGGACATTGCCATCGCCAGCGGCGGCATAGCGCACATCGTCTGGGCCGACACCACTCCCGGACATCCGGAGATATACTATGGGTATTGGAACGGCCTGACCTGGAGCACCTGGTACGTCCCCAATGCCACCGGAAGCCAGCCATCCATCGCCGTCAACAGTGCTGATGTCGTCATGGTAGCATGGCAAGACAAGTATGATCCAGAAGCGCCGTACGATATCTGGTTCTCACAAAAGGGCGCTCTCAACTGGTCACCCCCTGAGTGCATAAACGAAGACCTGGCTGCGGATTCAGTGTCGTGTGACCTGGTCGTCGGCCCAGATGACCGGGGACACATCGTCTGGCAGGAGGACGAAGGCGATCTGACACAGACGTACTACTGTGAACAGAACGAAGCCCTCTGGTGGGTAGTGCCTGTCAGGCTTTCCGCAATCGATGCCAATGCTCAGCTACCCGCCATCGCGGTCGGTGCGCTCGGGGACATTCAGGTGTCGTGGGACGAGGGAGTGCGGGCCTCGTATAGAAGACTCCCGGCGGCCTCTTCCGAGTGGACTCCCATTACCACCATCGGCACCCACTCCGGCGGCATCTCCGGCGTTGCCATCAGCGCCAACGGAGAGAGAGAAGCTCACGTGGTGTGGTCACAGGATGTGGGGGAAGGGGACTGGGACATCTTCTACAGCCGACAGATCCTCTCACTACCACACCAGGTCTATTTGCCCCTGGGGTATTCCAGTTTCGATTCAACCTTGCTTCCTTGAACAACTCGCAAGGTTCAACGCACATATGAGGTGCGTCTGCTGGCCGTTCATAAAGACGTTCTAACTGGTACAGAATAGGGCAAACTCCGCCACCAATCGTGTGCTGGCCAGGGATCGATGCAAAGACGTTTCATGAAACGTCTCTACTCACCTCTGCGCTCTCTGTGTCTCCGTGGTGCCTTCTCCGGCTATTTCAGTGGAATCACATCATACACCATATCCCTACACATGTGGGGAAGCCTTCACTCTATGCCCTTGTAGGTCTCAGGCCCTATCTTACGCCTGACGCGCAACACCAAGACGACCTGATTCTCGTCATCCACTCGGTAGATAACGCGCCATTTGACCAGGCGGATTCTGTAGCGCCCCGGCATGTCCCTCAACTCCTTTGCCTCGCTCGGGCGAGGATCATCGGCCAGGGCCTTTACGATATGCCGCGCCCTCTGTCGCACATAGCCAGGCAGTCGGCGTAGCTCTTGCTTGGCGGTCTCGGTGATCCTAAGCCGGTAGGTCATCTAGGTCAGCCTCATCCCAGTCGGTCACCCTTTCCACGCCCTCAGCAATGCGGGCCTCGATATCAGTGACCGCCCGCACGTCATCGGCCTCCTCCATGACCTCAGCCACGTACTCTGCCAGCGCAGCACGCATTACCTCGGAGACGGTCTCTCCCCGCAAGGCCGCCACCGCTTTCGCTCGCCGCCGTAGCTCCTCAGGTAGTTTGATTGTCATCTTTGCAACCATAGCACTCCTCCCACTGTCCGTATACCTGTATTATACTACTAGTGGGTCTTGTCTGTCAAGCAACATCGCTCTCTTACACTGGACCAGGCTCAGTGCTGCCCGGTCTGTCCGGCGAAGACTACTTCAACACGAGTGGCAAACAGACTGGATATACCTCGGGTGTGGCCGTTGGAGTGCAGGTTGCCGTCGATGTTAGCGTCACGGTGCTCGTAGCTGTTGGAGTGCTTGATGGGCTCGGCGTGACGGTAGGCGTCACGGCAGTGGGCGTAGGCGTGGGTGTCTCATACATCTCCGCAAAGAGAAGATGCCCATATTCCTCGGAGCTGCTGGTGGTGTCGTGCCCCTCCCAGATCAGCTTGTCATCGTAGTCGCCCCCGTCATCATCGTCCTGAAGCTGGAGGTTGAATCCCATCACCGTCCCGGCTTCTACCCCGTATTGGGTCAACTGGGACACAGGGATAGCCAGCTCGACGTCATACCCACCTTCCACGATCCTCACAGCACGACGAACCAGTTCCACATCCTCCGGGTCCATCCAATCGGAAATCAGCCCGTCAACGCGAATGGTGTATTGATGGTCATCCCCCGCGCCCGGATCCTTCCCGTGATCATGATGACCATCTATGCCGATCTGTATGGCGTCGTCGTGGTGCAGAGCGGGGGCGCTATCGTAAACGATTTGGTCGTCGTTGACATGCATGGCAAAGTAGACATACTCTTCGTCCCACTGGCTGCGTAGAGTGCCACTGAGGTCGGAAGGCGCGATGTAGGCAGGCGCGTCGTCCGCGGTGTCCATGTCGAGAACGAGTTCATCCAGGGCCACCGGCCATTCATTGGGGTCTCCGGACAGGTCTCCATCGATCTCTGGCGGCGACCCCGCATAGGAGCTGGTTATCGTGCGCGGAGCAACCGTGTACCGCAGAATGAACAGCCCTGCGTCGCCAGCGGCGACGTAGACGTAATCCCCCGCCACCGCGACCTCCCCGCCCCCCGTGGCGTGGAAGCCCACGACGGCGGGGGACTCAGGCGTAGAGACGTCAATAACATAGAGCTCCCCTGATGCGTAACTCCGATCACCACTGACGACGAAGGCATAGCTCCCCGCCACGGCCACGCCATTGGTATTTCCCAACGTATCGCAAGAGCCGACCTCGATTGGCAAAGCAGGATTGGATACGTCCATAACACGCAGACCGCTCTCACCGGCCGCGACGTAGGCGTAGTTCCCCGCCACCGCCACGCCAGAGGCATACCCCGGCGTGTCGTAGAAGCCCACCTCGGCAGGCGACCCAGGCACGGACACGTCAAAAACACGCAGTCCCTCGCTCCCAGCCGCGA
>JAKLPW010000059.1 GCA_022013675.1 Anaerolineae bacterium
CCGGCAAGCGCGCAGGCGTCTTCGCGGTGGGCGTTCTGTCGGGGTTCGGGGAGCGCCGCGAACTGGAGCGCGCCGGAGCGGATTTGATCCTCCCTTCGGTGGCGGAGATCCCTGACCATCTTCCTTGAGGGATCGTCAGGCCAGCCCTTGCATAGTGAAAACGTCGGGGAGAGTCCTCCCCGACGTTTCTGTTTTCTCTACTATTTGATAGGTTGTGGCTGAAATCCTCCGCCAGTTGTCCGCTCTCCAGGGATTACCAAATCCCGGCCTTCTGTCTTTGTGACTGTTTCCCTCACTATTCAGAAGTCAACGAATGGAATCCGCTGCCTAGAACCGAGAAGCCCCTGCGGGGGCTTGGTACGGGTGTTAGTGTTGAGTGCCTGCGGGCACTTTTCAGTCTCAAACTGCGTAACTCCTGTCACTGATTGCTGATGGCTGATCGCTGATAGCCGATTGCTGATCGCTTGATGTTTACCCAGCCATTTGGAGCAGCCACGATGGTACCCACAACCGACCGTATCCAGATATGCTGGCGGCTGTGCTGAGGGTCAGGATGGCGATGCTGATCCCTATCAGTGCCCAGTCCCTCGGTTTGTATTGCAGCTTCTCGACCCACGTGCGCGGCCCGATGCCGAAGCAGCGCAGGTCCATGGCATCGATGATATCCTCCCCTCCGGTGATGGAGCCGATGGTTATCGGCACGATGAGAGGAGCCAGCTTGCGGATCTGTCCGATCAGTCCCCCCTTGAGCTTCTCTATCTCGTATCCTCGGGCGCGCTGCGAATCCAGCGTGATGCTGAAGTCGCGGCCCAAGGAGGGCACGAAACGAAAGGCCAAGTCCATGGCATAGGCGAACTTGTCCGGTACGCCAAGGCCACGGAAGGTTACGCCATAGAGGCTGGGATCGATGGTGTAGGGTATGGCGATGGCCATCGCCGTGATGGAGAACATGCGAACGACCTGTGACATGGCGAAGGCCGTCTTCTCGGCCGTGATATCGAGCATCAATTGCCATCCTGCCAGGGGGAGGGACAGAGGACCGAGGCGGGCTATGAGATGTTCCTCATGATAGGCATAGCCCACCCCGCCTCTGCCAGTTAGAAAGGTCAGGATGGTCATGAAGGTGATGATAAGGCTGATCAGGAGCCAGCTTCTGCGTGTTTCATGCCAAGTGAGCCTGGCGAGAAATATCTGGGCGAAGGCCGCGATCAAGAAGAGGAGTTCAAAACGTAGATCCCAGAACTGGATGATAGAGAACGTCATAGCCAGCATGAAGATCAGTCTGGCTCTGGGATCCAGTCTCTGAATGATCGTGTCTCGCTCACGGTATTTCCAGGCAACCAGCATCTAGCGGACTCCTTGATATCAAGCCTGAGCCGACGTCCTAGCGACCACTTCTGGCCTGTACGGCCTGATAGGCTGCCAGGAGTATCGGTGTGATGATCATGGCGTTCAGGATGTTGGGACCAGCGGCAGGCGCAAACTCGCCGATCATGGCTGTGGCGAGGCTGTAGCCGTTGATCCAGATGTCGGCGATGGCCGCGAAACCAATGCCCAGGATGATCCCAACCGCCCCCCATATGTTGACGGCAGCCAGGTCCTCATTTACTGAAGCCAAGACGTAGCGACCAACGATGATCACTGCCCCGCCGATGAGGAATCCCCAGGCCCAGAAAGAGAAGTCTGCCTCTTCACCGGTCCAGGGATGGGGAACCACTGGCTTGAGCATTATGGCGATGGCGGAGAGCAAAGTCAACACGACGAAGACGATGGTGAGTGTGTTGAGGCTCTTCTTCTTGTTAGCGAAGAGAAGCACCAGGCCAGGGATGAACCCTATGAGGCCATTGGCGATATCCCAGGCGGGATAGACTCCCCAACCGGTCAGGAAGTCGCCCAGGATATTCCCTACCGCGCCGGTGAAGAAGCCGACCACCGGTCCGAAAACAAATCCAAAGAAGATCGGGATGGCTATTGATGGACGGAAGGCCACGTTCGAAACCGATGGCATGGGGATGGTGTTGAAGATCCAGCTAAGCACTCCATAGAGGGCTGCGCCGATGGCCATGTAGACCACTTCTCGAGTACCTACCTCCCAGGCCTCGTTGGCTGACGTCGCCAGGTACACGACATAGACGATGACCATAGCGAGAGCCGTGAACCAGACCCAGGTGACTCCCTGGAGCTTGTCCGCGTCCGGGCCCATGAGCGCGCTGGCCACAAACAATAGAGCAACGAAGACCACCAGTACGATAATCCACTTGAGACCCTTACCCATGATTTTCCTCCTTAAGACTACTGATATTGACAAACTACGGATGGATATATGCTTCCGCGCCGTTCTGACGTCCCTCCCCTGGCGTCAGAGCAAACGCTGGCAGCCCTTTTGGGATGCTGGCCTCAGATCACGTGGGCCAGCAATTCGGCACGCATGAATCGTCCCGTCTTGGGAAGATACTTCAGATTGCTCTCCAGCAAAGAGGTCGGCACCACACGGCAACGTTCCAGCAGCTCTCGCTGGGCCAGCACTTCGGTAGGCGGTCCATCGGCAGCAACAGTTCCCCGGTGCATTAGAACCACCCTGTTAGCATAGCATACCGCCAGGTCGAGATCGTGAGTGATGAATAGAACGGCGGCGAAATCAGGGAGCTGCAAGATGGAGTCCATGAAGGTCATGTAGTTCTTATAATCTTGGCCCGCCGTGGGTTCGTCCATCACCAGGATCTTGGAACGCATGGCCAGGATCGCTGCGATACTAGTGCGTTTCTGCTGTCCGAAGCTGAGGGCCAGCGGCGGATACTCCTCTAGCCCAGACAGGTTCACGATTTCGACGGCCTGCTTAACGCCTTCATCAACTTTCTCAGTATCATATCCCAGGTTCTGGGGACCGAAAGCTAGCTCCTGCCGCACGGTCGGTGCAAAGAGCATGTGACTGGGGCTCTGGAAGACGTAGCCCAGAGTACGGGCTACCTGGGCCACGCTCATCTCTCTAGTGTCCTGCCCCTCTACCAGTACTTGCCCCCCCTTAGGCTTGAGGAGCCCGATGGCATGCTTGATCAGGGTCGTTTTGCCCGCTCCGTTGGGGCCGAGCAGGGCGATGATATCGCCCCGATGGATAGTCAGGTTGACGTCATGCAGTACCTCTGGGCCATCTTCGTAGGAGAAAGCGACATCCCGAAATTCTACCAGCAACTCTTCCGTTTTCCTGTCCGGAGTCAGTTGAGGTGGAACGTAGGAAGGCGGAGAGTCCTGGCGGGCTTTCTCGATGATCATGGCCGCCGGCAGCTTTACCTCGTGGTAGTCTATCTCGTGCGCCAGTCCTGACGTGGGGCCGAAATACCTTATCTCTCCATCCACCATGAAGAGCGCCTTCTCGGGCTTGATTTTTAGCACGTCCTCGACCCGATGCTCGATGATCAAGATCGTTTTCCCTTCGTCGGCCAGGCGGCGGATCAATCGAAGGGCTTCTTGAGCACTGACGGGGTCCAGACTTGCGAGGGGTTCGTCCAGAAGTAGAATCGAGGGGCGCATAGCGAGAGTCCCGCCGATGGCCACCTTCTGTTTCTCTCCGCCGGACAGATAGAAGGTCTCACGGCGCTTCAAGGGGGCAGCGCCCAGGTACTCCAGCGTCTCGTCTACCCGCAGGAGTATTTCATCGCGCGGTAGTCCGAGGTTCTCCAGGCCGAAGGCCACTTCATTAGAAACCCGGCTCCCCAGTATCTGGCGCTCCGGGTCCTGAAGCACCGTGCCGACGATCTGGGATATGGCCGAAAGGGGTTTGCCCTTGATATCTTCCCCGAACAGGCTCACCCGTCCCTCCAGCTCGCCTCGATAGCTGCGGGGAATCAGGCCGTTGATGCAACGCATCAGCGTCGTCTTGCCGCATCCGCTGGATCCGGCAATCAGCAATACTTCCCCGGGTTGCGCCTCGAAGGAGATGTTTCGTAGGGCATAGTCCGGCCGGATGCGGTACCGAAATGATAGGTTCTCGATTACCAAGGGCAAGGCTTCCGTGTCCAAATGGCGTCCTCCCATGCTTGTCTCGACACCATTATACAACACTATATTGGTTCCTTCAAGTAATAACACCACCGATAGGACTATGGTGGCGTAAGATGGAAGGGCAATGAGAAGCCTTTTCCTTACCGATGAGGTTCATCATGAGCGTAGTCGAAGGGCTCGGAGCGGATGCCGCTCCGCTCTCCTTCGACCACGTTCATGACATGCTGCAAATAACCTTGTGAGTTTCTCATAGACCGAGAAGCCTTCGAAGAGCGTCAGAATTCGATGACCCTATTTGCGCGATTGTCCACAACGTGGTATACTTGCGTTATTGAAGACTTCGTGCCAGGAAAAGTGGGTTTTGCCCACTTTTCTTATTATCAAGGCGCTTGATTGGTGTTGGTAAACACAGGAGGTATGTAGTAGAAGATGAAGAGCGAGTTCGATCTTGCCCTGACGCAAGTCTGCAACGAGCGAGGGCTATCCAAAGAGGTCGTGCTCGAAGCGATTGAGATTGCGATGGTCTCAGCCTACAAGCGAGACTTCGAATCCGGGCAAGACATCAGTATCAATCTGGATCCCAAGTCTGGGCAGTGGCGTGTATATGCACACAAGGAGATCGTTGAAGAGGCCCTCGATGAATTGCAGCAAATGACTATCGAGGAAGCGCAGAAGCTGAAGCCTGAAGTGCAGATAGGCGATAAGCTGACGTTCGAGCTGACACCTCGCAATTTCGGGCGTATCGCGGCGCAGACCGCCAAGCAGGTTATCTTGCAGCGCATCCGTGAGGCGGAGCGAGATACTCTCTATGATGAGTATTCCGGCAGAGAGGGTGAGGTTATCAACGGAACTGTACAGAACGTTGATCCACGTAGCCGGGCGGTTACCATCTATCTTGGAAAGATCGGCGCGTTGCTGCCTCCCAGTGAGCAGATACGAACTGAGCGCTATCGGTTCAATCAACGTCTCAGAGTATACGTGCTGCAGGTAGAGAAGACCAGCCGGGGTCCGCAAGTCATCGTGTCTCGTGCTCATAAAGGCTTGTTGAGAAGGCTTTTGGAACTGGAGGTTCCTGAGGTCTTTAATGGCACAGTGGAAATCAAGGCCATTGCCCGGGAAGCAGGTTCGAGATCCAAGGTCGCTGTTGTCGCGACTAAACCTGGTGTGGATCCTGTTGGATCTTGTGTCGGCATGCGGGGCGTACGCATCCAGCACATCGTCAATGAATTGAATGGTGAGAAGATAGACGTCGTGGCCTGGTCGCCGGATGAAGCTACATTCATCGCCAGTGCTCTCAGCCCAGCTACGGCCACCGAAGTTATGCTCCGTGAGGAAACCAGGACGGCTGTAGTGGCCGTGCCAGATAGGCAACTCTCTTTGGCCATTGGGAAAGAGGGACAGAATGCTCGCTTGGCTGCCAAGCTTACCGGTTGGCGCATTGATATCAAGAGCGAGACGGAGGCCGCCGCGGCCGCCGAGCAGCGAGCGGCAGAAGAGGCGGTCGCTGCGGCTCTGGCAGAGGAGAAGGCCGCAGCCCAGGCGGCTGCCAAGGCTCTTCTCGCGGAGGCCGAGGCCGCTCTGGCTGAGGAAGAGGCTCAGGAAGCGTTGGTCAAGGGAGCGACTGCCCAGCCAATAGCAGAGGACGTGGCGGCGGAGACGATTGTTGAGCCGGTGGAAGGTGATGTAGTAGAAGAACCGGCTGTTGAGACTGAAGCCGAGAAGGTGTTGGAAGGGCCTGTGCCAGAAGTCCTCGCCGAGGAAGCTCCGGAGGCTGAGGAGACGGGTGTCTCCGAGATCGCCGTTTCTGTTGCTGAGGATGTGGTCGTAGAGCTTTCCGATGGCCAGGAAGACCAGGGCGAAGTCCTCCTCGTTGAAGATGCCGCACATGCTATTGAAGAGATGCCAGTGGAGATTCCTTCTGCTACAGAAACTGGCGTCGCTGAGAAGAGACCCGTTCTCGTACCCGGAGTGCGCCCTAAGGAGTGGTACAGCGAGGAAGATCTGGAGAAAGAGAAGCAAGAGGGGCTCAGGGGCAAAAAAGGTGGGAAGAAGGTCCGCAAGGGGGACGAGCCACAGGTACGCGACCAGAAGCGAAGCAGGACGGGTCGCCGCGATTGGCGGGATTACCTGGATGGAGATGAGGAGTACTAGCTTGCCACGGTACCAGAACTGGTCTATGAAGGAGATAGTGTCTGGGAGCAGTGACCAGCCGGGGACTTGTCAGAAGGTGTCCGGAGGCCGACATGGGTAGGAAGCACATACCCCAGAGAACCTGCATTGAGTGCCGCATTACTCGGCCCAAACGAGAATTGGTCCGGATAGTCCGCCTGGCAGAGGATGGGGTGACCATTGACGAGACCGGTAAGAAATCGGGCCGTGGCGCCTACTTGTGCCGCCGCAAGGCTTGCTGGGAGGGCGCATTGAGTTGTGGGCGTCTGGAGCACGCGCTGAAGACGTTCTTGACGGATGAGGAGAAGGGGCGCTTGCGTGCTTTTGCCGACAGTCTGTCTGGTGTGAAGGAATTGGAGGATATGCAAGCACGAACCGGATCTAGCGCGGAGCAAAGGAGATGAACTCTCTGGGCTCCGTACCCGTGGTGCTTTGTTCCATATTACCGGCACGGGCGGTTATGGATATAGAAGGGGAACACAGGGATGAGTCCTGGCAGCCTCTAGGGTGCCAGATGGGAAGGGTGGAGGCGAGCGTTATGGTTGCTCCATAGATCAGAGAGTCATAACAGCAGCCCCCCAAGAAACCCCGTCGAGAGTTCGTCCCCTTGCGTTCGTCTTGCGTTTGAGAGCACCGTTGTGCGCTCCGCTTGTAGACCATTTGTGTTTGGCAACGTTGAATGCACGTGTTAAGCAGACCCTGCGTGGTGGTCAGAAGACCGTAATCGCCTAGGAACGTTGATCTTGCGACTGTCATCACGGAGGAGCGCTTAGAGCGCAGAGACCGCTCTGACCTGGGACACCAGGTTGTCTAGGGTCGGTTCACAATCTGACAAGGAAACGCCCACATGAGGGCAGTGAGAGTAGATGGGGGGAAGTAACATGAGTGAGAGTAAGAACGAGGGCAAGGCTAAGACAAAGGCCGAGGTGGAATCCAAGACTAAGGCAAGGGCCAAGGCCAAGGCAGAACCCAAGGCTACGGCAAAGCCCAAGGCCAAGGCAGAACCCAAAGCTACGGCAAAGCCCAAGGCTACGGCAAAGCCCAAGGCTACGGCAAAGCCCAAGGCTACGGCAAGGCCCAAGGCTACGGCAAGGCCCAAGGCTACGGCAAAGCCCAAGGCTACGGCAAAGCCCAAGGCTACG
>JAKLPW010000060.1 GCA_022013675.1 Anaerolineae bacterium
GTGAGATGCCCTATTATCGCCCAAATTCGCTAAGATTGGCAGCAAGAATCTGATATACTTGGGGTTGATTCTGTCACCCCGTTCTACTTCGTTTTCCCCTCTTGCACTATTCTTTGACTTCCTCTCTCAAACACGGTAGAATAGTCGCCAATGGGTGAGGCAGGGACGCAATCGAGTTGCGCTCTCTGACAGGCTTCGCGATAGAGGGAAGGAATCATGGCTCGAAAAAGATTGGTGCTGATTGATGGGAATGCTCTCGTGCATCGCGCCTATCACGCCATCCCTCCTCTTACTTCACCAACGGGCGAGCCGACTAACGCGGTCTACGGTTTCACCACGATGCTCTTCAAAGCCTTGTCAGACCTGACGCCTGACTACATTGCCGTAGCCTTCGACGTGGGTCGTACTTTCCGCCATGATGAGTATCCAGAGTATAAGGCCACCCGTGCTAAGATGGCCGATGACCTGAAGGCACAGTTCGAGCCGGTGAAAGCTGTGGCGGAGGCTTTCAGGATCCCGCAGTACTACGCGGAAGGCTACGAGGCCGATGACGTCGTGGGTACGCTGGCCAGGCAAGCGGCTGAGCAGGATATCGAGACGGTCATCATCACGGGTGACACCGACATCCTGCAACTTGTCTCGCCGTACACCAAAGTGCTCATCTCAGGGCGACGCTTTTCTGATACGATCCTTTACGATGAGGATAAGGTTCGCAAGCGATACGAGCTGGAACCCCACCAACTGATCGATCTCAGGGGACTGAAGGGGGACTCCTCGGACAATATCCCTGGTGTCAGGGGTGTAGGGATGAAAACTGCCACGCCGTTGCTTCAGAAGTACGGAACTGTTGAGAACGTCTACCGGCACTTGGATGAGATTAGCAGCAAGCGAGTCCAGAACGCTCTGACTGACCATGAGGAGGTTGCTCTCCTGAGCAAGCATCTGGCGACAATCGTGACAAATGTGCCTGTGAAGCTGGACCTGGATATCTGCCGGGCGGGGCGATACGATCGGGAGAGGGTCTTGCAGTTGTTCCGCGAGTTGGGGTTCAGTAGTCTGGTGAGTCGTCTCCCGAAAGCGACGCCTGTCCCCTCGGCTCAGCTTTCGCTTTTTGACGCTGTAAGGGTAGACAACGAAACAGCAGAAGAGGCAACTCCTGAGCGCTACCAAATCGTACGGGATGTGCGTGGACTGGATGAGTTAGCACGCAGGCTTTCCGAGGTTTCTCGCTTTGCTCTGGACGTGGAAACGACAGGCGTGGACTCTATGAGAGCCGACCTGGTGGGCATTTCCGTCTCACCTCAGGCAGGAGAGGCGTATTACATCCCGGTGGGACATGACCGGCGACTGGAGAAGGGTGCCCAGTTATCCCTGGATGACGTTTGGACGCACCTGCGTCCTTTGTTATTGGATGGGAGCATCGCGAAGTGTGCCCACAATGCCAAGTTCGATCTGACTGTGCTGGCACGGCATGGGGTAGAGGTGCGAGGGCTGGACTTCGATACGATGATAGCGGCTTACCTGAACCACCCCTCTGGCCGTGGTCTGGGGCTGAAAAGCCTGGTGTGGCAGAAGCTGGGCGTGGAGATGCAGCCCATCTCGGACTTGATCGGCAAGGGGCGCAACCTGGTCACCATGGCACAGGTCAATGTGGAGCGGGTGGCTCCCTATGCGGCTGCGGACGCTGACATGACGCTGAGGCTGATGGATCTTCTGGAGCAGGATCATCGCGACAAGGGAGTCTGGGATCTCTTTGAGCAAGTGGAGATGCCGTTGATTCCTGTCCTGATGGACATGGAGCGTGTCGGAGTTGCTTTGGATATAGAGTACCTTCAGGAGTTGTCTCGCGAGCTGTATCAACGCATGCAGACACTGGAAGGCGAGATCTACATAGAGGCAAAGGGGCGTTTCAATATCGGTTCCACAAATCAGTTGGCCCAGGTGCTTTTCGAGCGCTTAGGGTTGCCAGCCACGAAGCGCACCAAGACCGGCTACTCCACCAACGCGACGGTGCTGGAGGGTTTAAGGGGTCAGCATCCCATCATTGACTTGATCCTCGAGTATCGTCAACTGAGCAAGCTGAAGTCAACCTATACGGATGCCCTCCCTTTGTTGGTCAATCCCGCCACGGGACGAGTACATACGTCCTACAATCAAACGGGTACCGTTACCGGTCGCATTTCGTCCAGCGACCCTAACCTGCAGAATATACCCATTCGCACAGAGCTTGGACGCCGTGTGCGGAAAGCTTTCGTTGCCCGAGAGGGATGTGTGTTACTTTGCGCCGACTACTCACAGGTGGAACTGCGCGTACTGGCACACATTTCGCAGGATCCCAACCTGCTGACCGCTTTCGCGCGGGGTGAGGATGTCCATGCCACCAGCGCCGCTGTGATCCTGGGTGTGCCTTTGGGAGAAGTCACGTCCGACATGCGCCGTATGGCCAAGACCATCAACTTTGGCTTGATGTACGGCATGGGCGAATATGGTCTGGCTTCACGCATCGGTCTTCCCCAGGAGGAAGCGGCGGAGTTCATTCGTAATTACTTCGCGCGCTTCGCCCGGGTGAAGAAGTACTTGGATGAGACTCGAGTTCTGGCCCGTGAGAAGGGCTATGTGGAAACACTCATGGGCCGACGCCGTTACTTCCCCGAATTACGAGAGGGGACACATGTCTCTGGCGGTGTAAGGCGAGCTGCGGAGCGTATGGCCATCAATATGCCCATCCAGGGCACGGCAGCGGACATCATCAAGGTTGCCATGATTCGGCTCTATCATGCCCTATTGGAGCAGGGATGGAAGTCGAGAATGACCCTGCAGGTACACGATGAATTGGTGCTGGAGGTGCCTGTTGGAGAGCTGGAGGCCATGAAGTCGCTGGTGGTTTCTATCATGGAAGGGGCCTTCAAGCTGGACGCGCCTTTGAAGGTGGACATGAAAGTGGGGCGCAACTGGCTGGATAT
This sequence comes from Anaerolineae bacterium, assembly GCA_022013675.1. Classification (GTDB taxonomy): domain Bacteria; phylum Chloroflexota; class Anaerolineae; order JAKLPW01; family JAKLPW01; genus JAKLPW01. The sequence continues at coordinate 2,964 of JAKLPW010000060.1, forward strand.
GACTCAGTGCTAGGTGGGTGGCGAATAGCGGAGTATTGTTGGTGTCACGGAGGCATGGAGGTCACAGAGAACACTGAGAGCTTCCACCACGGAGGCACGGAGGACGCAGAGAGTTTTCACCATGGAGGTATGGAGAGCATCTATTGCTCGGAACTTAATTTGAGAGGATACAGAAAGTAATGCTGAGACACGAACTTATTCAAGCTATCACTGATGCCATACTGAAAGCCCAAGATGAAGGGGTGCTTCCTGCCTTTGACATGCCTTCGATCCCGCTGGAGCACCCCAGGCGCAAATTCTCAGGTGACTACGCCTCGCCTGTCTGCATGCAATTGGGGCGAGTGGCCCACATGGGGCCTTTGGACATTGCAGAGGCAGTGGTGCAGCATCTGCCTTCCCTGGAGTGCCTTGGGCAGGCGGAAGTGGCCCGCCCGGGTTTTATTAACTTCACTTTGGACCATGGCTGGTTGGTGCAGCAGGTGGGAGAGATCCAGCGCGCTGGGGAGACTTTCGGTAACGTGAATCTGGGCCAAGGCCGGCGGATGCAAGTCGAGTACATTAGCGGCAACCCCACTGGGCCTCTTCACATCGGACATGGTCGCAATGCCGTTATCGGCGACGCGGTGGCGAACGTGCTGGAAGCCGCCGGATATGACGTTCAGCGCGAGTACTACATTAACGACGCTGGCAGCCGTATGTTGGCGTTCTACGAGACGCTCTACGCTCGCTATGCCCAGGAGTTAGGCCGTGACGAGGCCGTGCCGGAGGAAGGATACTCCGGTTTCTACATGGTGGAGCTGGCGCGTGAGATCCTGGCATCTGAGGGAGACAGGTTCCTCGACATGCCCCGCGAACAGGCTGTGGCTGAGTTGGGAAGGATAGGTCTGGAGAAGGTACTGGCATCCATTCGCTCCGATGCTGCGATGCTGGGCATCCACTACGACCGGTGGTTCTCCGAGCAGAGCCTCTATGACGATGGGACCTTTGATAAGGCTATGGCCTTGCTCCGCGAAAAGGGCTACGTGGAAGAGCGGGAGGGAGCCGTCTGGTTTAGAGCAACCCTTCTGGGTGGGAGTAAGGATGAGGTCATCATTCGCTCTGATGGTACGCCGGGCTATTTTGCTTCTGACATTGCTTATCACTATGACAAGTTCTTGACCAGAGGGTTCGAGTGGGTCATTGATGTATGGGGAGCGGATCACCAGGGCCACGTGCCGAGGATGAAAGCACTAATGCGTGCTTTTGACCTCGATCCTGAACAACTTACCATAATATTATACCAATTGGTTACTCTGAAGAGGGGTGGGGAGGTGATTCGGCTCTCCAAGCGCACCGGGGAGATGATCAGCCTTCAGGAGGTGCTGAGCGAGGTAGGTGCCGATGCGGTCCATTTCTTCCTTCTGTCACGTGCCTCCAACAGTCAGATGGACTTCGATCTGGAGCTTGCGCGCGAGCAATCGGACGAGAACCCCGTGTATTACGTGCAGTATGCCCATGCGCGTATCGCCAGCATCCTGGGCTACGCCGGCGATACAGACTTCTCGGAGGCTGACCTCTCCTCGTTGCGGGAAGAGCCGGAGATGGCCCTGATTCGCAAACTGCTAGAGTTCCCGGAAGTCGTCGAAATGGCCGCAAGCACGTTGTCCCCGCATCACTTGGGCTACTATGCCCAGGATTTGGCCTGCATATTCCACTCCTTCTACAAGCAGTGCCGGGTGGTCTCATCAGAACCGGAACATACGGAGCGTAACAAAGCTCGCCTGGCGCTGGTCTCGGCGGCTAAGATCGTTCTGCACCGTGTCTTAACGATGATGGGCATGAATGCTCCTGAGAAGATGTGAAGAGTTGATCAACGATGGTCTCAAGCAGCTCGTCCCGTTCCCGAAGACGCAAGCGGTCCGGTCCAGGTCGTGCTCTCGATACGCAAATTCTTGGATAGCGCAAGGGTCGCCGGACAGAGTGGGTGAGGCAGAGGAAAGGAGCACCTGATGGCTTTTAGACCGCCGGTCTTCTTGGCAGTCGTTCTTCTCTCCACTGTGATGATTGCCACCGTGTTTGGCGGCGCCCCGCTACTCCTGGCGGAGGAGCCGGGAGGTTTCAATCACGTTAACCTGCCCGCGATCTTCAATCTGCATCCTATTCCGACGCCCACGCCTACGCCGATTCCGCCGCGATCCGACCTGCGAATATCGTGTCTCGTGTACAGTGGCAGAGACGAATACGTGGAGATCTCCAACTATGGCGCTGGCAGCCAGGATATGAGTGGCTGGCGGATCGTCAGCGTTGTGGGAGATCAGAGCTACTGGTTCCCGGTGGGGTATGTTTTGGGTGCGGGTTTGTATGTTCGGGTTCACTCGGGGCCGGATGCGTACAATGATCCGCCGGTGGATCTGCACTGGACGACGGGGTACGTTTGGAATAACGGTGGGGACGAGGCGGTTTTGTATGATGACAAGGGTAGTGTAGTTGACAGAAGGAGCTACTAGGGTTCTTCCCTACAGGTTCCTCAGGGAGAGTGCTGCGCTCGGAATGACGAGGTGAGGAGCTTGGAATAGCAATCAAGGCGACAGGGCGTCAACGCTGACGCCCTGTCTTGGTACTGCTATAGCTTGGCCGGTAGTTGCCTGGCCAGAACTGACTTGTGGATCGTCAGAAGATCGAACTAACCCCATTATACGCCGAGTTTGGTGCCTTATGCGTCAATTGCGGATAAAACTCGCGTAAGAACAGCGTAAAGGTGGTGCTCAGAGCTTATAGCCGATCTTGCGCAGGATGTCTTTGCGCCAGGCAATCCCCTCGTCATCTTCGACTCCCCTGGTCTTTTCCCCGTCGATGATGCCCAAGATGCCTCGGCCCTGGTCGGTCTCGGCGATGATAACTTCTACGGGGTTCGCTGTGGCGCAGTAGATGCGGCAGACTTCGGGGATCATCTTGATGGTGTTGAGGACATTGATGGGGTAGTAGCCTTCACCCAGAAAGATGATGAAGGCGTGGCCCGCAGAGAGAGCCAGCGCGTTCTTTTTAGCCAGCTCGATCATGTCGTCGTCGGTGCCGATCCATCGAACCAGGCAAGCACCGGAGGATTCGCAGAAGGCCAGGCCGAACTTGATGCCGGGCACTGTCTGAACCAGAGCTTCGTAGATGTCCTCCACGGTCTTGATGAAGTGGGACTGACCTAGAATGAAGTTGATGTCCGCAGGTTTCTTGACCTTGACGGTTACGAGTTCCATGGATCTTTCCCTCCAGATAATGCCTAGCTTCCGTGGAGAACGCGCTGCCAATCAGGAGCCGGTCAGCCTTCGCTGGGAAGACGGAACGTGAATCGGTGCGAGGAGTCTGACCGAAAGGGAACGGGAGTGGATGGGAGTCGAACCCACCAGGGCCACCTCTGCGGCACCCCCCAACGGTTTTGAAGACCGCGGAGCCCACCAGGACTCAACCACCCCCACGAAATGCTTGAATAGTAGGGTACATCGTTTTGCCTTGGCCGTCAAGTTGTGGGCAAAGAACTGAAAGAAGACTTCGGAGGTCTGTCGGGTGCAGGAGACATACGGGCTTATATGCATTTCTATGTCGGGTTGTAAGGTATTGCTGGCTCGCTGAAGACTTCCGAAGCCGGGTGGGGCTTTTTCGACACTCTCGTTGTGGGAATGATTGACGTTCCCAGGGGCAGGTGGTATAATTGCGGCATCGGTGGCCTCTTGGTGCGATAAGGCCCTCTACGTTCATCTACTAAAGGGGAATTCAATGCGTACAGACAGCAAGTGGTTTCGTATCATCTTGTTTGGTTCCATCTACTTCATCGAGGGGGCAATTCTCACGTACTTCTCTGGGTTCAGCGCTGTCTATTTGAGGAGTCACGGTATTTCATTCACACGCATCGGCATCGCAGGCGGTATTGCGATGCTTCCTTTCATCCTGAAGATATTCATGAGTGTGATGACTGAACTCTATCACCACGCCCCAGACTTCCGAAACCTTCGGTCAGTATCTTCCCCGGGCGATCGTATTTCGGCCTACTCAGGTGTAACGCATCTCCAGAAGCACGGTAATCGTGCGTGCGGCTTGAGTGGGTTGCAGGATGGTCAGTAGACGGTACTGGACGTTGCAAAATGCTCAGAAATCCTTATAATGTAGGCGAGTTTGGAGATCAGTAGGCTGCTCTCGTGGGTTGCGGGGCAGTAGCAGAAGGAGAGATCGATGTCTTACGGAATACTGGTAGTAGACGATGATGAAGATGTTGCAGAAACCATCGAGCGGAGTTTGCAGCGCGCCGGCTATGATGTGCGCGTTGCCCATCGGGGAGCCGATGCGTTGGACATGGCCAGGCAGCGTCAGCCGGATTTGGTTGTCCTGGACATCATGATGCCAGGGATGGATGGCGTTGAGGTATGTCGGCATCTGCGTGCCAACCCAGACTGGCAAGGGGTGCCTATCCTTTTTCTCACGGCCAAGGGAGAGATCGGTGACAAAATCATCGGTTTCGAAGCCGGGGCAGATGACTACCTGACCAAGGCATTCGATCTCAGAGAGCTGGAGCTTCGCGTCAGGGCCTTGCTACGGCGCAGCCATCGAGGACAAGAAGAACCCTTTGCCGAACGCATAGAGGTTGGCCCGTTGGTGCTGGATTGTCGCACATATGAACTGGCCACCCCAGAATGCCAGGTTCTTCTCACTCCCGTAGAATATGAGCTGACGAAGCACTTGATGAGCAGCCCGGGCAGGGTTTTCTCTGCCGAACAACTGCTGCAGCATGTGTGGGACTATCCCCCCGGAACAGGTATGCCTGATCTGGTACGGGTTCATATCAAGAACATCCGCGAGAAGATAGAACCCAATCCGCGCGAGCCTCGGTATTTGAAGAATATCTTGCGCCGAGGCTACACTATCAGTCCAGACAGCCTCTAATGCCGAATTTACGTTTCATTCATGTCGTCTTTACGGTCGTTGGCAACAACCTTGATATAATGAGCATGAGTTCTTCAACGCCGTTCTGTCCCTAGGTATACGAAGGGCGACAAATGGCGTTTTCTCCGATGGGATATCAGTCAGGCAGCGGTGATGGTCTCCTGTCAAGCAAGTGAGCGAGCTTCTGGAGGAGGAGGATGGGAGACGTAGAAAC
>JAKLPW010000061.1 GCA_022013675.1 Anaerolineae bacterium
CCTTGACCTGATCATCGATGGCCGCGATGCGATCGAGCAGTGCGCGGGTGAGTTCGAGGGAAGAGATCTCCCTCTTGCGCAGCAAGATGCTGGCCTCATGAATGGTCAGCTCATACAATTCCAACTCTAGCTACCTCCTAGACTGGTCTCACGCAAAGACGCTAAGATCGCTAAGGAACTACAACCCTACCTCTTCTTTGCAACCTTTGTGCCTTCGCGTGAACATTCTTGACCTCACGCAAAGACGCTAAGAACGCCAAGGAACTACAGCTAAGTCTCTTCTTTGCGCCCTTTGCGCCTTTGCGTGAGCTCCGAAAAGGGTGCAACGAGTCTACTCCAGGATAGCCTGAACCTGAAAACGATCATCTCCCCGACGAGGGGCATTAGCCAGTATCTCCTCCACAGGCGACGACGGGCGAGGCTCGTCATCGCGCATGACATTCCGCAACTCTATCACCTGAGCAGTAGGAGGTATAGCATCGGTGTCCAGCCTGTTGATCACCTCCGCGTACTCCAGGATGGCAGAAAGCTGCTCGCTGAACTGCTCTACTTCCTCGTCGTTGATGCCAAGCTTGGCTAACTCGGCGATATGCCGTACTTCTTCGTGCGAGAGTTTCATTCGGCTCCTGTCCTCTGGGATTTGAAGCAACGAGGCAATTATAACACCTAATCTAGCATGGGGCAAGCTGTCACGAGGCCAATCCAAGAGGACACAGACGCCGGTATGGGGCACACACGCTGGTGTGCCCCTACGATTCACCGTCGAACGTCGGGGCGGACCGGTGTGTCCACCATCCTCGATTCGCTATCCCTGATACCTGGTCCTCAGGACGCGGGCGAGTAGCAAGACCACGGCCAATGCCATTGCGGCGAGAATGAGATAGGCCATGCCGATTCCGGTAGGGGGCATCTCGTCGGTGCCTTCGCCCTCGGCGGGTTGGTCGGTAGCCTCAGGGACAGTAATCGTCTCTGTGGAAAGGGGTGTCTCAGCAATTATGGTCGTAGGGGTTGCAGTTGGGGATTTCAACGTGGGGGAGGGAGTAGTCATCGGCAGCGAGGCTCCCTCTGTCGGGGCAGCCGTGGCCCCAATGGTCACTGGCGTCAACGCGATGGTTGCCCTCTCTTGCCCACGTAGATCAGAATACCGCACCGTGGCCCCAATGGTCACTGGCGTCAACGCGATGGTTGCCCTCTCTTGCCCACATAGATCAGAATACCGCAATGTGGCCCCGATGGTCACTGGCGTCAACGCGATGGGTGCTTCGGATGAGGGACTGCGTGACAGGAAAGAGAGTAGGGACGATGAGCCCTCGGGCAAGCCACCAACCCAGTTCCATGCCAGGTAGCCAATCAGAGCAACGGCCAATACCGCGCTCACGATGGCCAAGGGAAGAACCCAGCCGGGCCTTTCAGATTCTTTTTCTTCTGGTGGTAAAGGTACCATCTCGGACATGGTACTTCCTCCGGTCTTATATTGACATAAGGTTTCTCACGCACTCATTAGTTCCAGATTGGTATAAGGCACATAGACCCGCCGCCCATCGCTCAATTGAACCCACACCGCTGGGCACTGGACTCCAGAGCGATACCTCGTCAGCCTGGATTCGGCTCCGATGACCGTACCCGAGTATCCTTGATAGGGCGGGCGGGTCAGCCGTACCGGATCACCGGCCTGGAGAGCTCGCGTACCAGGGATCTTGGTGATCCCCTGGGCCTCCTCGGCAGCCAACGGAAGCACGAGTTCGGACCCCGGCTTTTCCCATTCGCTACCCTGCCCGCCACTGATGAGCACCTCGGTGCCCTGATGTTCAGCCAGAAGTTCGAAAATGATCTCACTTATGGGCATGACGCCGGCCCCCTCTGTGATGAGCAGCGGTACCGAGGAGTGACGAGCCTCTGGCACGAGCTGTGGATCTATGCCTCCAGCGACAATGCCACAAACTCGCAAGCGTGTGGCGCGCAGTAGTATGGCACGGTCTAGCCAGGCGCCCACCACGACAACGTTCCCTTTGCAATCCAATCCGATGCTTTTCCAACTCAGCCGTTCGCCCGGCGCGGAAACGAGGAGATGGAGCGGGCCGCGTGCGCTTGCCCCAGCCCCCCAAACGCCACGCAACACCACGGATGCCGCCTCTGTCGTCCCACCATGCGGAGACCTGGTATCGTCTACTTTCCTTGCAAGGCGCGCTCCTGGCATAGTCAACTGGGGAGAGCTTCGGATGAAGATCAGTCCATCGGTAAGATCAGTGATGCGCCCACTGACCGGAGCTACACAGGTTCGCTGCCACAGCGAGCCGAGGATAGAACGCCGCGCCAGAACATCACCTTCCTCCACAAACTCGCCGCTGGTCACGGTAGCGTATAGCAACGCCATACCGCGCGGAACCCCCAGGGCCTTGGCTAGATCCACGATTTGAATCCAGCCAGGAACAGAGGATTGAGTGATTATATCGTTTGCTTCAACGGTATCGCCAGGATCCACAAGTACCTCTCCGGGTACAGAATGCTCACGGTGATGGGTGGTACAACCACGCGCAGCATATCTGGGGCCGCAACACAGGCAGCGCACACCAATTGGGTCATCGGGGTTCTGTGCGAAACTTCTCTCACTGCCAGCCTTGTCGCAATTCCTCTACTGCACTCAGGGCTGCATGAGACGCATCCACTGCTGTAGACGTAACAGACGCTCTCGATTATCAATCGGCAATTCCAATGGCCGGCCGCGTGCATCGATGATGATGCCCAGGACACCTCCACGGATCTTGACCTTTACACCGATCCCCGCCTTTCCCATCCCTATGTCCAGCTTACGGTGCGGGCGCAACTCGAGAATGCCTGTCTGGTCTGCCCGCAAGGGTATGCGGCGAATGGCGCCAAACGGCACCTTGAGCTCTACCTGGGTGCTGTCGTCTCTCTGGAGATTCACCTTGACCGCCACCTGTCCCTCTCGTACTCGACCGACAGGGGATACCACTGTACCGAGTTCCATGAGGGCGTCGTATTGAGTCACCTGCGCGGTCGCCAGAGGAGAGAATCGCGCCAGGGCTCCCAATTGCGGCAGCATCGAAGCCCAGTCTAGCACTAGCCGCGTCACCCCAATGGGCTGCACGGCATCTATAACCATCAGAGACACCTGCCCAGGATGAGGTGCGTAGGCAAACACTCCTCCTCGCACCACAATCAGGTCCAGCGGAGGCATCAGGCCATCTTCAGAGAAGAGCCCCATTGAGGGCCACTGGGAGCGAGCCTTCTTCAAAGTCTGACGCGTGGCCTCCCGCGCCACCGCCTGTACTAGCATCAGGTCTTGTGTAGTCTGAGATATGCTGGCGGGACGCATTTCCATGTTGGCCAGGCGAGTTCTGGCTTCTCCTGGTCGCATGGCTATGGGAACCCATCTAAGCAGGCTGTACAGTCCTGAGGAGTCCATCACCTGCCTGAGCCCTCTCCCACAACCCGTGCCTCGGTTCAGGAACGAGAGCAGCCCATCATCAGACGCCATCATCACGTGAGTCGAGTAGCTGCCAATATCCAGGGCCAGCATACCATGCTGTAGCTTGTACTGCCGGTTAAGAAAGCGAACTATCGCCTCCAGAGAGACTGCCGTGGCCAACGCAGGGACTTCGCACCAATCTTTGAGGCGTTCGAAGCCTGGCAATCGCTCGATCTTGACGCTCTGGTAAATCTTCTCGAGTTCGAGACGGGCCTCGGAAATGGACTCGGTGTCCAGAGTCGGGCGTACGTTGTCCACCACACGGAGGTCCAACCGCCCACCAATAGTAGCCTCCACGGGGCGGCGCGCGTCCTGATTGGCTGCAAAGAGCAACACGGGCTTCCGGTCTTCTTCCAGAGAACCGAAGGTGGCCGCAAGAACGCGTGCCATTTCCACCAGTGGCGTGATCGGTCCCATGTCAACTCCGCCAACCATGAGAACGACATCCGGAGGCTCTTCGTAGAGTCTTTGCAGGTGATCCGTATCCCATCCCCGGCTGCTTTCATCCCAGACTATGACATCGTAGATGGTAGAGCAGATAAACTCGGCACAGCGCATGGCGGTCGTAACGCTCAGGTCTCGCGTCAGGCCCGCTATGAGCACTCGCAAAGGAGGGGCAGCACTGGAGGTGACGACCAGAGCATCTACCCCACTGCCATTGCGCTGCTCTGGCTTGATCAGTTCTTCCTGATTGTCCAAGAAAGGCCGGCCAGCAAGGGCTGATAGCTCCCGCAGGGCAGATCGAACGCTAGCCTTGACGTCGGCCTCCGGCTGTCCCCACGTGCTGCGAGCTTCCGCACTGGCGACATAGCGGTACTCGCCTTCCACCGTGTCTATGAGGGCAACATGAGTCCAGTCCGTGCCTATATCCACGGCCAAGATAGAGTCAGCGCCCGAACCTTCCGCCTGCACCGTCATCTCCAACCGCCCGTCAGTTTCAGCCAGTCACCCAGTAAGAAGTGTAGACGACCAATGAGTAGTGCGATGCGTCCCACCGCCACAGAGGCGAATAGAGCCCCAAAAACCACGATGATCAGCCACCTGCCGGCACCGCTCCAGATTCCTACGACGCTCGACCAGACTCTTCTAACCCCCTCCTGCTTCTTTGCTCCAAAGTAGAAGTAGGCAAGCACCGCGATAGCCCCCAAAGACACGAGCGCTCTATCTAAAGCGTAGGCCACCCCTATCGTTCCGCCTCCGTAGTAAGCAGGCAGTAAGGGGACCATGGAGGCTTCTGTCTGGGGAATCAGGGACCCTGCGATCGCTCCAGCAATAGATAGTGCTGCCCCTACGCCGAACAGATAAGCCAGGGGGACGTCGCCAAGCCACGAGAAGCGAGGGAAAGCTCTGCTGAGAAGAGCGAGCCCCAGAACGAGGAAGACCACATAATGCCAGTAGGAAGAAGGAGCGCTCATGAATTGCGCCACACGGGGGGCGAGAAGACTATGCCAGACAACTACCACTGCATATCCGACAGCCATCCCCACGAAGACATGTTGCACCAGCAGGTATAAGGGATTGTTTCCTGCCAGGTAGGTATACACTGCCAGAGTCAGCAGCGCAGCCACCCATACCCCAATGGTCTCCCAGGGGAGCCGGGCCAGAGACTCGCTTAGAAGTCCTACAGTGTTGCCCATGCGTTCATTCTCCAGAATCCGGTGGTGCGGCTGCTTCTGCATCCCTGCTTGCAGGCCTGCTTACAGGCGTGTTTTCAGGCATGTTTGAAGACGTGCTTACACGCGCGTTTGCACTGGTGTTTGCACGCGTGTGCGCACGCGTGTCCTTCGACGTGCGTCCTCTGAACAAGTGGCTTATGCCGCCCAACAGAGCAGCCACGATGATGACCAGGTATGCCAGAGCCTGGGCATCCGCCGAATCGGACGCTGGCCCGCGACCACTGCGGAGCGTCTCATACTCGGCTGCACCAGGGAGTCCCCCGACCATTCCTAGAAGCTGCCCGGAAGAGTAGTAGGGGCTCAAGCCTGGTTCCGCTGCGGCGGTCATCACGGTGACCAACGGTACGCCGTAAGGAGCCTGGATTTGCTCCAGCCAGCGCTGCACGCGAACCCTATCGCCTGCGATGGTGACTATCAAGGCAATGTCACTCAGCTTGCTGGCGCGCCGGATCAGTGCAAACTGGTTGATTTCCCTTCTCTCAATGTAATCCCTAGGAAATGTCAGGGCCAGACCTCCAGTAATACGCCTTAGGCCACTCTCCTCCCCAGGCAAATAGCCTAACAGGAGGTAATCCTCGCCATAGGAGAGCCCCCCCATGCGCAGTGCGGCCTGCTCCAATTGCTGCCACGCTAGAGGCGCACCGGCGGGCATTGTACTAAAGGCCAGGATGGAAACCTCTTTTTGCAGCAGGTGATCCAGAACCACAGCTACACCAGGCGCTAGTTCGTCGGCGGTACCCGGGTCATAATCAAAGGAGAGTAACACGACCGAGCCGGCGGGAAGAGAATCAACGACCTGAAACAGCCCTACTACTGAATCGCGCGGGGACATCGAAGTGCCGAACCAATGATTTCCCATAATCAAGGGGATAGCAACTGCCAGGGCGAGCAGAGCATAGAGAACTGTTCGTAGCACCTTGCCAGGACCCGCAGCGCGAGCTCCGGATACCGGGCGATGGGCCTCCTCCCCCAGACGGGGTGATACCAGCACCTGACTCAGCAGCTTTGCCTGGTCTTCATGCTCCGGCTGAACGGTTCGGGGAAGCGGGCTCTCTGAGCGATGCGGCAGAGCCATGATGTTCTCCAGAGGCAACACATCGTTGATGTTCTCCAAAGGCTCCCGAGGTTCTCCCTCCAGATCAAGAGCTGGCACTAACGCTGAGGATTCCTCCGGCATCGGTTGTCCCACTTCACCAGGAGGAGAGATTTCCTCCCCCACCGGCAGAGCGGAAGCGGACCCTTCCAACTGGCTCACGGGGTCCTCAGCGGCCAGCAGTTCGCCTATCTCGGACGCTGCCTCTTCGAGCGCTGCGTCATCATCCCAGGCGGAGGGAGCCTCAACCAGTTCCTCAGTGGCAGCGTTATCCCCCTCTTGAGAGGGCGCCTCCTGAGAGGGCGACCCTTGAGAGGGCGGCTTCAATGGCGACAGACAATCGGAGCACAGGACATTCTGCGCCGAGTTCGGAGTGCCACATTTGGGACAGATCGCGTCAGGCATCTCGCTGAATTCCCGGCCACAGTTGCCGCAAAATCTGCTTCCGTCTCGGTTGTCGGTACCACAATCGGGACAGCGAATCATCTTAGGTCAATGCTCCTACGAATCTAATGGTCATGCCAGGATCAAGCGTACGGCTGGTCTACCCAGAACAGGAGACGCAGGCCGGTAGTGATGGTACCTAGCGCCGTTCCCATGATGATCCCCCGCATGCCCGCCGTGACGGGAACGGAGAATATCCACTCGCGCAAAGGGGGTAAATAGGTCCACAGTTTCTCGCTCCCAGGTATCTGAGCGAGAAGCACGATGCCGGAAACGACGGTCAACACCACTGCCTCCAGAGTATGCAATCGAAAAGCACGATAGGCAGCAGTAACGACAAAGAAAGCAAGCAGCGACCCAATAGTTGCCTGAATCGGATAATAGACGTACTGGAACATCCATCGGAACGAGGTGCTCCCCGGCCCACTTGCCAGCCCCAGAAGCAGTGTGACCAGCAGAGAGAGGAGTAGCGCCAGGCTGGGCATCGGATCACCTTCTCGTTCTTGAACCCGCCGCCCATGAACAGCCAACAAGTTGAGCAAGCCCAAGAGCAAAGCGCAACCCGCAATGATGAGCGCTCCGTCTATGAGGATTCCTCCGACAGCATCCACAATGGGGTGCTCAACGAAGAAATCGATCAGTATCGCGAGACCTGCCACAGTGACAACAATAGCAGCCAGGGCCTTCCTCATCTATGTAACCCTTTCCTTGTTTGACGTCTGTTGGCAGAGGAGTTCCAGTCATCGTCATCTGCCATCTAAGGACGCGTGTCAAAACCTCAGCGAGTAGAATACCACTCCTATCAGGATGAGTCCAGCAGTGATGATACGCAACACATCTTCGGTCATCAAGCTTCCCAGGTGTGCTGGACAGTCAAGATAGCTCCCCAGGGCAAAGATCTCTTCTCCGACGAGCGTCTCATCTGCTGTAGGATACATCAGCGCCAGAGCCTCCGGACTCGTAGTGCCCGCGACCTGGGAAACATCCCGCCGAGCTCCCGCTTCACCAATAAGCATATACTCTGGCCCATAGGTGCCGATCAGAACATCGAGCGCCGGGTTCTCCCGCTCTATGAGATGCGCAGCTCCAGAGGCATAGGCGATGGGATCAGGAGCAATGAAGTGAACCGAAGCTGATGGCAGTGAATCAGAATGCTCACTCTGCTCCACAGATCTTCGGAGAATGCCTTGAGCGGCGGCTAATGTGGTAGGGTCGGCCACAGAAACGGTAAGGGGAATATCACAGAGAACGGACTGCTTCGCGAGATAGTCCAGCAGGGTGAGACCAGCCATCGTTTCGATTGTGGAGTGACCACCGATCTGACCGCTGCCCAGCGCCAGATGAATCCTGCCTCTAGCCTCGATGGCCTGGCTCAGTAAGGAGCGCAGAAGCACTATACCAGATATGGGACGCAGTCGCCTTCGACGGGTAAGCCAGGTGGCGATGATAAAGGTAATGACACAAATGCAGAGAACGAGGAGGGGCACCATCTGTCCCTCAGCGAACAATGTATTGCCAGGGATAAGATTCTTCATGAAGCTAGCCCTCAATATACATCATGCGTCTTCGATGGGCGTGCCCGTCTGGCATCGCTCCAGGCGAGCCAGTAACTGATCTAAACTGCGAGGATCCTCAAAAAGATCCGCATACTGACTGGCCACGGGTCCCCAAAGGGGTTGCGCCAGGAGAAGGATCTGGCTCCCAACGAAACTCAACGGCTTACCCAACTCCAGGAACAGGACGGCAGGTGTAACCAGACCCCACCGCTCAACGCGGCGGGCCACTTTCTCGATCAGTTCGAGACGGTCACCGGGATCTGGTTTTGTGTTCACCACATGATTATCCTCATGCTACACCCGACGCCGGTAGCGGATCGGAACAACCGTATTAGGACAACTCGCAAGGCGCAAAGCAGTTGTAGGCGCGTTGCACCAATTTGCAGTCCAGTGCCATCACCATAAGTATATCACGTTTTCTTCTTAATTTCTACCTTGATGGAGTGTATCAAACGCCTTATGGTGTTCCACAGCCCGCGGTGCCGTCTTCTGATCAGCCGGATTGCTTCCTGGGCAACGTCCCCGACGGGTGTGCTGAATACAACCGCATCATCTTCTCGCATCTGTTCCAGGTATGGCACGGCGGTGATATTTCCAACGAATCCTAGACCACAAGCGGCGTGCCAGCGCACCTGGGGATGCTCATCTTCCAAGACATCGACCAATACTTTCGTCACGCCAGACTCAGTGCAATGCCCCAACGCCGCGGTGGCGCTAGCGCGTATCATGGGGTCGGGGTCCTTGAGCTTCTCCATGAGCGCGTGGCTTGCGTCAACCCCGCCAATAGCGCCCAGGGCTTCGATGGCCGATTTTCGCACCCACTCACTGTCATCACTCAGTAGCATTATCAGAGCCCCAGTCGCCTTTTCGGAACGTAGCTTGCCGAGAGCTACAGCAGCACTGGCGCGCACGCTATCATCCTGGTCATCCAGAAGCCTCAACAGAAGAAGCAACCCCGACGCAAGTCGCAACTCGCCCAGGGCATCCGCCGTGGCTGCTCTGACATGCCCAAGGGGGTCTTCCACCAGGGGTGCCAAACATTCCACCAACGAGGGGATCTGTACTTCCGGCCGGAAGATTCGCAGCAGCGGTGCTCCGGATGCCCTCCTGCGGAGCCGGGATGCGATGCGCCCCAGCGCCTGGCCAGCCTGCCAACGCACGAAGGGGTGCGGGTCCGCGAGAGCGCCAACCAGCGCCTCCACAGCAAGCGGGGCAGTCAGGTACCCTAAGCCTTCCGCCGCTTCCCATCGTTCCTGGGCATCGTCGCTTCGCAGGCTTGAGATGCAATTCTCTACTGTTTCCAGGCTAGTCTTGCTTTCTGGCAATAGGGACACTTCCTCATTTGGCTTCTGGCTCGAACTCTTAGCCTCGTGAAGTATACCATGCCTCAACGCTGACTGCAAGCCAGGATTATGGTTAGACTCAGGCTCATCACGTGTAGATGAGGCTCATCACGTGTAGATGAGGCTCATCACGTGCAGATGAGGCTCATCACGTGCAGATGAGGCTCATCACGTGCAGATGAGGCGGAGTCACCTGCGCGGTCGCCAGAGGAGAGAATCGCGCCAGGGCTCCCAATTGCGGCAG